>SKTQ01000101.1 GCA_007122505.1 Bacteroidales bacterium
GTGGGTTTCTCCACGACCGGTTCTTCGACAGGTGGATCTTCTGCCGGAACTTCTTCCGTGGGTTTCTCGGCGACCGGTTCTTCGACAGGTGGATCTTCTGCCGGAACTTCTTCCGTGGGTTTCTCTGCGACCGGTTCCTTCACAGGTAGTTCTGCGGGGGCTTCTTCAGCCGGTTTCTCCGCGTCCGGTTCTTGGACAGCTTTATCATCGGCAGTTTCAGCAATCGGCGACTTGTTTCCGGATGGTGGTTTAACGGATTCGATTTCTTCAACTTCTTCCGCAATAAGTTGTTCTTTCGAATTTTGTGTCAATGCTGCTTCCGATTCACCATTGCCCTCTGTGTTTTGGGGCTGTTCAGGTTCATCCTGAACACTGTCTTTCGACCGGGATTGTTTTGTTTTACCTAATTTTTTCTCGGCTTTTTCATTTGCCAGGCTCTCCTCCCCTGCATTCTGCGTGTCTGCTTTGGGGTCCAGTTGTTCTTTGTTTTCCATTAAACTGATTTTCTTGTTACTAATTAAAGTTTAGAAGCAATGCTGCGCTATTTATACACCGTTTAAACAAGGTGTGAAGGCCCATAAATTCTCGGGCGTTGTGTTCAATTCATGTCAATTTACAAATTCCTGCAAAAATAGAAATATTTTTGTGCAACCGAGCATTTTCACTCCAATTACCGGTAATCTGCCATCGATTCTATTGAATATTATTCAGGGCCTGTTTCAAATCACTGATCAGATCTTCAACATTTTCAATACCAACCGACAAACGGACAAGACCGTCGGTAATGCCGGCTTTGATTCGTGCATCCCTGTTCATTTTTGAATGTGTCATCGATGCAGGATGTTGAATCAATGTTTCAACACCCCCCAAAGAAACAGCCAATAAACAAAGTTTCACGCTATCCATCAATGCTTTCCCTGCTTCCACCCCGTTCTTCATCTCAAAACATATCATGGCTCCCGGACCTTTCATCTGTTTCCGGGCCAAATTATATTGCGGGTGTGTGGATAACCCGGGGTATTTCACCCATTCTACTTTTGGATGCTTCTCCAGAAATCCGGCAATTTTCATTGCATTATCCTGTGATCTGTCAATGCGCAAAGATAGTGTTTTCAGTCCACGGATCACCATATAGGCCTGATGGGGATCCATATTGCAGCCCAGGTTGATCATCATTGGACGCAAGAGATGATCAAGTTCTTTACTTTTGGTAACGATAAGACCGCCTACAATATCAGCATGACCGTTCATAAATTTGGTAAGCGAATGAAATACGATATCAAATCCATGGTCGAGGGGTTTTTGCAAATAAGGGCTGCAAAAGGTATTATCGGCAACTGTAATTAAACCGTGTTCCCTGGCAATGCTGACCACTTGATCCAAATCGGTAATATCCATTGTAGGGTTGGCGGGTGTTTCAATAAACAGCAAACGGGTGTTGGGTTTAATTGCCTGCCTGATATTATCTGGATTGCTTGTATCCAAATAGGTGGATTGAATACCATATTTGCTGTAATGGTTTTCCATAATCACCCTTGAGGGACCATACACAGCACCTGTACTGATCATATGGTCACCCTGTTTTAGCAATGCACTGTAAATGGTATTAACTGCGCCCATTCCTGAACTTGTGGCAATTCCACGGTAACCGTTCTCCAACTCGGCTACCAGTTTTTCAAGGGAATCGATGGTGGGATTGTTCAACCGGGTGTATATATATCCGTCAGAGTCTCCTGAAAAACAGGCCGCTCCATGATCTGCGTTTTTAAACTTAAATGTACTGGTCTGATAAATTGGCACTGTTGCGCTTCCATACTGGTCGTCGAACAGGCCGGCATGGATCAGTTTAGATTCAAAACCAAGGTTTTTAGTATCCATCATTAAAAAAAAATTAATAGTTTCCGGAGTCAAGCATGATCAGTGTACAGTCTTCCAAACAATCAATGCCACTGCTTTCAGCCATCTCTTCCAGTTTTTTATTATACGTACCGGGATTGAAAATGATACGTTTTGGTTTCAGAGAAATGATATACTCAAGATATTCTTCCTGGTTGGCGGGGCCTAAATACAGTGTAACCGTGTGGATATCCTCCAAAGGAGGCGTACCCTTTATTACATTGACTTCATCAATCTCCGTTTCCCGTTTGCCAATGGCAACCACTTCTTTATCATTGGCCAGCAAGCGCTTGATCGCCTTGTGCGAATATCGCAACGGATTCGGGCTGGCTCCCAATACAAGTGTTTTCATGCGTTTATATTTTGTTTTAATGTGTGAAAGGTGAAAAGGTCTCATTAAAAATTGGAAATATTCATATAAAACCGCATTTTTATCATGGACAGGTCAAGCCCTGTCCCTACGTTTTTTCTCCTTAAAAAAAACCTATGGCCTGTCAAGCCAGGCCAATACGGGACGAGACATTTTCCATTTTCTACATACTACATACTTCTTACTTCTTACTTTTTACTCTTTCTTTCACTCCCTCGCCCACTCTCTCTTTCGCTCCCGCTCTCCAACGGTATCCGGGCAAAGCTTAACTTCCGGTATTCACAACAAATTCAGGAGCGTTCGCAATGTGTTTTTTTACGGAGCAAGCTTCTGCAGCTTTAATTAATGGAGGCTTGTACTGAGGCGGAAAATCATCGGGCAAAATGATTTCAATCTCCACTTTGGTGATCATCCGGGATTGGTTATCCATATGCATTCTCTGGATTAACTCAATATTCTCTTCTGGGATATTTCTTTGCCGGCAGAAGGATTTTACATAAAATCCTGCACAGGTACCGATGGATGCAAGAAACAAGTCAAATGGCGAGGGTTCGGTACCGTCACCACCAGCACCTTGTGGCTGGTCTGTGCGTATCAGAAAACCTTTGTAATGGGCGTCGACTTTCTGGTTGTCACCCAGTGTAATTTTCATCTCTCTCATAACTCCAAACGCTTATGGTTCAAATTGTTTGTAATCATTCATTCTGTTTAGAAACCATGAAGGTGCACCGCAGGGCCTGCCAGTTTCCTTATTTAGAAAGGCAAGGATGGTGGTACCCTTGTTCAGCAATACGCCTTCTTCATTAAATATATCATAATCAAAATGCATCCTGGAAGAGGGTTTATCTGGCACAGTTGTTTGAATTGTCAGCAAGTCATCATATCGGGCAGGCCGGATATATTTAATGTGCATACTGGCGATTGGCATCACCACGCCTTTCTCTTCCATTTCTCTGTATGTCATTCCCAATTGTCGCATGGCATCCGCTCTTCCCACTTCATAATACTGGGGATAGTTTCCATAGTAAACGAATCCCATTTGATCTGTTTCGGCGTAACGGACACGCAATTGGGTTTTAAATACAAACATAGTTTTCAGAAAATTAAGATTAAACTCAATAACCGGATGGGTTGATCCTGGAGATATATTTCTTTATCCAGCTTTGCCATGGCATTGTTTGTATTTCTTTCCGCTGCCGCAAGGGCAAGGCTCATTTCGGCCCACTTTTTTCTCTACCCGCACCGGTTGCGCTTTCTCCTGTCCTGCTCTGCTGCCGGGGAGGTCACTGCGGCCGGTTTTCAGTTTACTCATATCCATCCGCTCCTGATCGGTTCCTCTTTGAATTTGCGCGGGATCCCTAACGGGAAGCCTTGCTTTCCCGAGGAAAGAAATAATATCTTTATTTACTTTTTGAAGCATTTTTTTAAACAATTCAAATGATTCAAATTTATAGATCAGCAAGGGGTCTTTCTGTTCATAGGCAGCTCCCTGAACCGACTGCTTCAGGTCGTCCATTTCCCGGAGGTGGTCTTTCCAGGAATTGTCGATGATACCCAGGGTGATCCCCTTTTCCAATGCCAATGAAACCTCTCTGCCTTCAGTCTCATATGCTTTCTTGAGGTTGGCAATCATGTTGAGGGTTTTCATCCCGTCGGTTATGGGGATAGCGATGTTTTCGTATTTTTGGGCGGCTTTTTCGTAAACTTCTTTGATCACGGGGTAGGCGGTTTCCGCGATCTGTTCATTTTTCCGCTTGTAGGCCTCAAGAGCCTTTTCGTACAATGCTTCTGTGAGCTTTTCTCCCTTTGTTTCAAGGAACTCTGATTCACTGAATGGTGGTTCAACGCCAAATGTTCTCAGCAATTCAAAGGTGAATCCATCAAAATCACCTTGTTCCTGGAAGTCAAATATCAATTGTTCGCAAGTGTCGAACATCATGTTGGCGATATCCACTGCCAGTCGATCTCCGAAGAGGGCGTTTCGTCGTTTTTTATAAATTACTTCCCGCTGGGCGTTCATCACATCGTCGTATTCCAGCAGGCGCTTTCTGATACCGAAGTTGTTTTCCTCAACTTTTTTCTGTGCCCTTTCGATCGATTTTGTGATCATGGAGTGTTGAATCACTTCGCCTTCCTTGAGTCCCATGCGGTCCATGAGGGAAGAGATTCTTCCGGAGCCGAAAACCCTCATGAGGTCATCTTCCAGCGATACGAAGAACTGGGAGGATCCGGGGTCACCCTGTCGTCCGGCACGACCGCGTAACTGCCTGTCAACGCGTCGTGATTCGTGCCTTTCCGTACCGAGGATCGCCAATCCTCCTGCTTCCCGAACACCAGGCCCCAACTTTATGTCGGTACCACGTCCGGCCATGTTGGTGGCGATGGTTACCGTACCGGGTTGTCCGGCCTCTTTCACTACATGGGCCTCTTTTTGGTGTTGTTTGGCATTCAATATATTGTGAGAAATGGAGCGCAGCTTTAACATCCTGCTTAACAGCTCTGACGTTTCAACGGATGTAGTACCCACCAGAACCGGCCGTCCGGCATTAACCAGGTTGCCGATCTCATCAATGATGGCATTGTATTTCTCCCTTTTGGTCTTATAGATCAGGTCTTCTCTGTCATCGCGCATAACAGGCCGGTGTGTGGGGATTGCCACCACATCCAATTTATAAATGTTCCATAACTCTCCTGCTTCCGTTTCAGCGGTACCGGTCATACCGGCGAGTTTTCGGTACATCCTGAAGTAGTTTTGCAGGGTAATGGTGGCATAGGTTTGGGTAGCCGCCTCGATCCTTACATTTTCCTTTGCCTCAATGGCCTGGTGCAAGCCATCGGAATAACGGCGCCCCTCCATGATTCGGCCAGTTTGTTCATCAACAATCTTTACCTTGTTATCCATGATCACATATTCTGTATCTTTTTCAAACAAGGTATATGCTTTGAGCAACTGATTGATGGTATGTACACGCTCACTTTTCACCTGAAAATCCTGGAGCAGTTCATTCTTTTTATCCAGTTTTTCTTCAGAGGAAAGACCTGATTTTTCCAGTTCAGCAATTTCTGAGCCAATATCGGGAAGGATAAAAAAGCCGGGGTCGTCGGTTTGGCTGGTGATAAGGTCTATGCCTTTTTCAGTAAGCTCTATGGAGTTGTTTTTTTCTTCAATGACAAAGTAAAGCTCATCATCAATGATATGCATATGCTTATTTTGCTCCTGCATGTAGAAATTCTCTGTTTTCTGGAGAATGCTTTTCATGCCCGGTTCGGAGAGAAACTTGATAAGCGCTTTATTTTTGGGAAGCCCCCTGTGTGCGCGTAACAGCAATTCGCCCCCCTTTTTCTCATCGGGTTGACCGTCTTTTGGAATAAGGAGCTTTCTGGCATCTGCGAGCAAATTTGTGACCAGCATTCGCTGGGCGCTGTATAGTTTTTCAACCTTCGGCTTCATTTCATGAAACTCATGCTTTTCGCCCTGCGGGGTGGGCCCTGAAATGATGAGTGGGGTGCGGGCATCATCAATGAGGACAGAGTCTACCTCATCAACAATGGCATAATTGAGTTTTCTTTGCACCAGTTCACCGGGATTTTTGGACATGTTATCCCTAAGATAGTCAAAGCCAAATTCATTGTTTGTACCGTAGGTGATATCGGCATGATATGCGGCTCTCCTTTCATTGGAATGGGGTGTATGTTTATCGATACAGTCGACTTTCATACCATGAAACTGGAACAGCATACCCATCCACTCCGAGTCTCGTTTTGCCAGATAGTCATTGACCGTCACAATATGCACACCTTTTCCCGGAAGTGCATTCAGATAAACCGGCAATGTGGCCACCAGTGTTTTCCCTTCTCCTGTGGCCATCTCAGCAATTTTTCCTTTATGCAGGTGTATCCCGCCAATTAATTGCACGTCATAGTGTACCATATCCCAGGTGATCAGGTTGCCACCTGCCATCCACTGGTTTTTGTAGTATGCTTTGCTGCCGCGAATCTCAATATTAGGCCTGGTAGCTGCCAGCTCCCGGTCATAATCATTGGCGGTTACCTCAACCTCATCGTTCTCTTTAAAGCGTCGCCCTGTTTCCTTAATTACAGAAAATGCTTCAGGTATCAGGGTTTCAAGCAGTTCTTCCGTTTTCTCATTCTGAAGGTCGTCAAGCTTGTCAATCTGATTGTAAATATTCTCTTTTTCTTCAATGTCGAGATCATAATTCGTTTCCAGGTATTCACGCAATGTGTCGATTTGTCTTTGCTCTTCAGCAACATGTCCGGCAATACGTTCCTTCAATTCCCTGGTTTTGTCCCTTAGCTGGTCATTGTCAAGTGTTTTAATTTCCTCATAGGTTTGTAAGGTCTTTTCCAGGATGCCTTTGATTTCCTTATAATCCCTTTCTGCTTTACTACCAAATATTTTCTTTACAAGACTGAGCATATGTGCGTTTTTTAAACTACAAAGATAATCAAAATATATCCATGAAAGGCCGCCGTGTGGTTAAGAAAAAACCGGCACTTGGCCGGTTTGGAATATCTTCAGATGATCGCTTTAATATTCATCCTCATGAAAAAAGAAATCATCTTTTGTTGGGTAATCCGGCCAAATGTCTTCAATGCTTTCATAAACATCTCCTTCATCTTCAATTTCCTGGAGGTTTTCTATTACCTCCATCGGAGCACCCGAACGAAGAGCGTAATCGATCAACTCTTCCTTCGTTGCAGGCCATGGCGCATCTTCCAGTTTTGAAGCCAATTCTAAGGTCCAATACATAACTTGAAGGGTTGGTTTTTTTTTGCAAAAGTATGTTTTTTTATCAATAAAGCAACATTTATTGCAGAAATTGGTTTAGTAACTTAACATTTTTTCTGCAAGGCTTGATTTTCTTATTAATTTCGCATCCTAAAGCATCAATTTATGCCATCCAAAGTTGAAATAAAAAACAAAAAAGCGGGTTTTGAGTACTTTCTTTTGGAGCAATATACCGCCGGAATCGTACTTACAGGCACTGAAATCAAATCCATACGCTCCGGCAAAGCAAGTTTGAATGAGGCTTACTGTGCATTCAGCGGACACGAGCTTTTTGTCAGGAATATGCACATAGCGCCCTATTCCCATGGAACATATAACAATCACGAGCCAAAAAGGGAGAGAAAACTGCTGTTGACAGGCCGCGAACTGAAAAAGCTAAAAGCCAGAATTGAGGAAAAAGGTTTCACCCTGGTTCCGGTTTTGTTGTACATCAACGAAAATGGGTTTGCCAAATTAGATATTTCGCTGGCAAAAGGTAAAAAAATGCATGACAAGCGGGAAACGCTTAAGAGTAAGGACATCCAGCGAGAAATAGACAGGGGAAGCATGTAAGAAGGGCAACCAATGCGCAACATGCACAAGCTGCCCCCCTGATCATTCTTTAGAAAGCCTTATTCCCTCCCAGGCAATGTTCAATACCTGATATTCATTTTTTCAAACGTATCGTCTTCCAAAATTCTGATGGCCTCCCGGTAAGCATCGTCGACTTGCATCACAACCTGGGTGTAAGCAGCAAAATCAAACAAATTCCGGGCAATCAGGCCTTTCAACTGGTTTTCCATATATGCAACAGCCTGTTCTGTCTGTTCTTCATCCCCGGGCTCTAATCCCTGAGCGGCAGCATACTCGTACATTTCTGCCATTAAAGCACCATCAACACGGAAATTTTTAATGTAATCATTCACATCGGAATATTTTGCTGAAAGCTCGGCGCGATGTCTGTTTGTGTATTCGATGCCAAAGTTATTCAGGATACCTCTTCGGAGAAGCCTTGAATAAAAATCTGATACCCTGTTGGTGTCCAAAGGGATAAAAAAGTCTGGCATAATTCCGCCTCCTCCATATACAACGCGTTGATTGATTTTGGTAAAGTATTTCAGAGAATCAGGGAAAGTAATGTTGTCGGGGCTTACCAATTCACCAGACGAAAGGCGTTCAGAAAGATCCCTGTAATATTGTTCGGCACCTTCGTCAAAAGGTTTTTGGATGCTACGCCCTGTGGGTGTATGATACCGGGCTGTTGTCAACCTGATTGCCGAGCCGTCGGGAAGCTCAAACGGCCTTTGCACCAGGCCTTTGCCGAATGAACGACGACCAACCAGCAAGCCCCTGTCCCAATCCTGGATAGCGCCTGCGAGGATCTCGCTGGCAGAAGCACTGCCTTCGTTGATGAGTACCACAACTTTTCCTTCTTTAAAATTGCCCCTGAACGTTGAGTTCATTTCCTGCCGGGGTGAGGAATGCCCTTCGGTATAGACAATCAGCCGGTCACGATCAAAAAACTGATCGGTAAGGTCTCTTGCTACATCAAGATATCCGCCGGAATTGAAGTTGAGGTCAAGAATCAGGTGTTTCATCCCCTGGTTTTTCAGGTTTTCGCTTGCTTCGCGGTACTCACGCATGGTGGTCCGGGAAAAGCGGTTCAGCTTGATGTAGCCAATTTCCGGTGTGGCCATAAAGGCTGCATCTACCGAGTTAATGGGAATACGATCGCGTGTAATGGTAAAGTCCAGCAACTCCGGTGAGCCGGCGCGATAAATGACCACATCTACTTTTGATCCCCTCTGGCCCCTTAAACGGTCCTGCACAAATTGATTGTTTACCTTGCTGCCGTAGGCTTTTTCACCGTCAATTTCCAGAATTTTATCTCCTGGCATAAGGCCCACTTTTTCAGAAGGCCCGCCGGGTATAGGGCTAACAACCACAATGGTATCGCTGATCAGGTTAAACTGTATACCGATGCCTTCAAAACTGCCCTCCAGTGGTTCATTGGCCCGGCGAAGCTCGTCGGCTGAAAGATAGACACTGTGTGGATCAAGTTCGCTTAAGATGCCCCGAATGGCATCCTCGATGATTTTTTCTTCATCCAGCTTTTCGATATAGGCAAATTCAATAAATTGCACTGCTCTTTGCAGTTTTTCCAATTGTGCCTGACTTACCTGGGCGGTGGCCATGATTCCGGTTATCAGAAAAAGAAAAACCGGCAATAGCCTGCAAATATATGTTTTCATTGATATTACTGTTTAGATTGATCTGTTAGTGGTTTAAGTGGTTTAATTGATGTTGAATGAGCAAACATCCTATGAAAAAAATAAAAGTATGCTTACTTTTGTTCAAAATCCAGTCATAATTTTAATAACCGAGTCATAATTTAACAACTGCAAATTGGATACGGTCACAGATTACAAAATTAATAAAAAGCAGGAAAAGAGAGATTTTATGAAGGCCATGATCGTCCCTGTGGCTTTTGTGCTTTTATTATGGATTGTCAAATCACTTGAATTGTTATTTTCCTGGGAGCTCTATAAGTTTGGCATTTTCCCACAAACATTATACGGTTTGCGTGGCATTTTATTGTCACCATTTATCCATGGCAGCTTTTCTCATCTTTTGTCTAATTCCATTCCTCTTCTGGTTTTGGGTACATCTTTGTTTTATTTTTATCGTGAAATTGGCTGGCGGGTTTTGGTCTATGGTGCAATTATCACCGGTTTATGGGTATGGATTCTCGCACGTCCATCTTTTCACATCGGAGCTTCCGGTGTAGTTTACAGCCTGGCCGCTTTCCTTTTCGTTTCCGGCATTATTCGCCGACATCCCCGGCTGATGGCATTGTCGCTGCTTGTGGCATTTTTGTATGGAAGCATCGTTTGGGGGATATTTCCTCTCAGGGAGCAAATCTCATGGGAATCACATCTGATGGGCATGATATCGGGCATTGTGCTGGCACTGTTTTTCAGGGAGCATGGTCCTCAGCGACCTTTATACTCATGGGAGCTGGAAGAGTTGGAGGAACAGGAAGGTTTTTCTGACTATGAAGAGTTGGAAACCGGAACCCCTGCTGATCTTGATCGACAAATACTATCTCCAGGTAAACAAGAAGGATCAGATACTGATACAGAAAGTGATAATAAACCCCGGGAACCGGATCAGGAAACCGGCCGTATCGTATACCACTACAAAAGCGGGAACACAAAATCCTGATTTCAGACCTAAAGAAAAAACACCAGACTTACTGCCATTATGGCCATCCCGGCAATAAGTCCGTAGATAGACAGATGGGGTTCGCCATATTCGCGGGCTGCCGGTAAAAGGTTATCGATGGAGATAAACACCATAATACCTGCAACTGAGGCAAACAGGAAACCGAACAATACCTCATTGATAAAGGGCATCAGGATAAAAAAACCAACCAGTGCGCCAAGGGGTTCGGCGAGCCCGGAAAGAAAAGAGTATTTGAATGCTTTTTTCCTGCTGCCTGTTGCGTGATGAATGGGAACAGAAATGGCAATTCCTTCAGGTATGTTATGTATGGCGATGGCAATTGCGATGGGCAACCCCAGCTTGATATCCTGCAGAGCAGCGAGAAATGTTGCCAACCCTTCCGGGAAGTTATGCAATGCTATAGCTACTGCCGACATGAGTCCCATCCTGTACAGTTTTTTGTTTTTGATTTCCTCCGGATCCCTGATCTGCTCTACCCTCTTGATTTCGTGAGGGTTTTCAAAAGCCGGCACCAACTTATCAATTACAGCTATCAAAAGCATACCCGATAAAAAGGCAACCACGGTGAGCAGGTATCCTATGTGCATCCCCATTTCCATAGTGAGTATAGATTTGGCGTTCGGAAATATTTCAACAAAAGACAGGTAGATCATAACACCTGCAGAAAAACCCAGGGCTACGGAGAGAAACTTTGTGTTGGTTTTTTTGGCAAAGAAAGCAATAGTGCTGCCGATTCCTGTTGAAAGACCTGCAAACAAAGTCAATGCAAAAGCGATCAATACTTGTTGGGTCTCAAGCGGTGTTTCAGATAACATAAGCGTTCTGTTCGGTATTAATACAGACTAAATATCCATTCAGAATATGAAATTACATTATGACCTGGCAGCAAAATCTTCCAGTGTTTGCCGCTGGAAATAGTTTTTAAATTGCATGGTGACATCTGTAACCAGTCCGTTCATGAGGCATTTATCGAAGGGGCAGACCTTACGGTCGAGGGGACATTCGGGAACATCAATCTTGCCTTCAACTGCTTCGTAGATTTCAAGGATGGTGATCTGGTGAGGTGGTTTGTTCAGTAAAAACCCACCGCTTGGTCCTCTTACCGATTTGAGATAATTATGCTTAACAAGCAGCTGCAATACTTTTGCCAGGTGGTTTCTGGAGGCACCCATTTCGGCAGCAATACTGTTTACATTTATGTGATTGTCAGCTTTTGCAATCAGCACCATTGCATGAAGAGCCAGCGATGCGGCTTCAGAAAAATACACAAGTTTAGCCATGGTTATTCAATTATGATTTGAAGCCCGGTAACCAGATCATAAGCTTCTCTTAAAAACACTACATTATAAAACAAACAACTCTGCATAATTTTACGACCTTCCCCTCAAGCATTGTCTTTACAATGCTTTTCAACACATCCCCTTAAATTAATACACTACAAGTCAGAAAACCATTTTCTGCACTTTGACTCCATCTAGTGCCCATAGTTCATTTTCAAGGCGGATAGACTCATCCACATTGCCTGTAAGCTCCAAAAGAATAAGGCCACAACTATCGCATGCGGAAATATCGGGTGTATGCAGGCCCAGCCTTGTTCTTATGGAACAACCGTATTTGGTGAGGATTTCCTGTACTTTGAGTGCAGCCTCGCTTTGCGTTTTAACCAAAACACCAAGAACTCTGATTTCAGACATATCCCAATAAATTTACTTAAACAAAAAGTCAAACGTCATTTTTTTGATTTCCACGCCACCGATTTGCTGCAGGTCTTCTTCCAGTTGCTGCCAGGTCTCAGGTTGCCCCTGAAGAACCAGGATGATGGTACCAACCCTGCTACAAACGGTGTCGGACAGTTCATGAAAGCCGAGACGTGTTCTTATGGTTTCGGCGTGCCGGGACAGGACTTCCTGGGTTTTGCCGGCTTCTTTGATTCGGTCATACACCAGTATGCCCATTATCATGGTTTTTTCCATCACAATAGATTTTAAAAATAAAGATCGCGATTGCCCGTTTTGATTTTTTCAATTTTTTCCTGCAGTTTGGCTACTTTTTGCTCTTGTTGCAACGCCTTGATTTTTTCATCGATCAGTTTATATCCTGCATTTTTTGTATCGTCGGCGGCATAGTCTTCCAGGTATTCAGCCAGTGTGAGCAATGCATTTGGTGTACAATACCTTTTGATGAAGCCGGGGACTGAAAACTCCATAAAATGCTCACCTGTTCGGCCAAGCCTGTAACAAGCTGTGCAAAAAGACGGAATATATCCCGATTTGATCAACTCATCCATGATTTCGCTTAGAGAGCGATTGTCATTGATCTGGAATTGACCTTTGGTGAGGTCTTGTTTCTCCTGTTTTCCTTTGGCGTAACCTCCCAGTTCCAGGTTTGTACCTCCATCGATCTGTGAAACACCAAATCTGAGTATCTGGTCACGAATATGGGCAGGTTCCCTGGCTGTGAGTATCATGCCGGTATAAGGCACCGCAAGGCGGAGTATGGATACAAGACGCACAAATTCATCATCCTTTACCAGGTGGTCTTTTTCAATATCCAGTGACAAGGCATTTTGGATCCTGGGGAACGAAATGGTATGGGGACCCACATTGTACACTGCTTCAAAATGATTTACATGTCTCACCAGTCCCATGACTTCAAACCGCCAGTCGTACAAACCAAACAGTGCACCTATTCCAACGTCGTCAATGCCGGCTTCCTGGGCCCTGTCGAGTGCTGTAAGCCGCCACTGATAATTTCTTTTGATGCCGCCCAGGTGGACTTTCATGTAAGTCGGTTCATGGTAAGTTTCCTGGAATATCTGGAAAGTACCGATGCCGGAGTCTTTGATGACCCGAAACCCCGGTATGTCAAAAGGTGCAGCATTGATATTCACACGGCGGATCTCTCCGTTGTTATGCTTGACACCATAAACTATACGAACGGTTTCCGCAATAAAATCAGCAGAATATTTCGGATGTTCGCCATAGACCAATATCAGTCGCTTGTGGCCCTGATCTATGAGGGCAGTGGTTTCGGCAATCAATTCCTGCTCATTGAGTGTAATGCGTTTTACACCCTTGTTTGAGGCACGAAAGCCGCAATACTGGCAATTGTTTGTGCAGAGGTCACCAACGTATAGTGGGGCGAAGAGTACGATACGTTCACCATAAACCTTTTCCTTAAGTGTACGTGCTCCTTCTTTGATTTCCTCTATTAATTCCGGGTCAGTGGCGTTGATCAGCACAGCCGTTTCTTCCAATGAAAGGCGTTTTTTGTCGAGGCTTGCCTTGATCACCTCACGCACGCGCTGTTTATCGGACTTGACACCATTGATATAGCTCCAGATCTCATCGGAATCTATAAATGGCTGCATGCGTTTATCTGCAATACGGTATTTTTCAGGGTAATATATCATTATTCAGGTAATTGCTATTCTAATTACAAAATTACACATTCTTTGTGTGAAAAAGGCATTCCAAACGAAAAAAAGTATTAAAATAATTAAATTGCTGAATTACCTAAATATGGAGCATTGGAACAATACCCGAATAATAAATTGTATAATGAGGAAAGTGCATTTAAATGGATATTTTCAGGCCATCATAGGCCAACATAACGTTATCGGGCAAATCTTTACTTATGACATCATGAGTTCCTATAAAATGGCTCAGGTGTGTTATAAACGCTTTCTCAGGTTTGACTTCCCGAATCACTTCCAGGGCCTCATCCAATGAAAAATGGGAAATATGTTTTGATTTTCTTAATGCATTAATTACCAAAACCTTGCTATTAAGAAGCTTTTCTTTTTCAATATCTGATATAAAGCTGGCATCTGTTATATAGCTGAAATCACCCACACGAAAACCAAATACCGGCATTTTATGGTGCATCACTTCAATAGGAATAAATTCTGTGCTGTTGATCAGGAAAGGCCTTGTATTGATAATATGAAAATGCAACTGGGGAGCACCGAAAAACCTTTTTTCTTTCAGTATATAGGGAAATTCTTTATTGATAGAATCAATAACTATTTCACTTGCGTAGATATCCACAGTTTTATTCAGCACATAATTAAAGGCCCTCACATCATCCAGTCCGGCAATGTGGTCTCGGTGGCCGTGTGTAAACAGGATGGCTGATATGTCGTTTACTTTCTCCCTGATCATCTGGTATCGGAAATCGGGCCCGCAGTCAATCACGTAGTTATGTTCCCCCATCTGAATCATCACAGATGTCCGGAGGCGGTGGTCGCGGGGATCAGGACTGGTGCACACCGTGCAATCGCAAGCCACCACGGGCACACCTGTAGAGGTACCGGTTCCCAGAAATGTAATTCGCATGGGGTGTTCTGTGGCCTTCATCATTGATCGCTGCAAAAAATTAATAAATCAATTCTTCAACCATTTCTTTTGCTTCCAGGAGTGCCAGTGTATTCATTTGTCCGTTCCGGACCGGATCTTCTGCCCACACGCGCTTATAAAAATAGAGCATACCTCTCTCCTCCCCTATTGTCAGCTCATCATACAGCATGACATTATCTATTTGTACCTGGCCACCTTCAGGGTAATATATGAAGGTCATGGTTTTCATGCACAGGTCATTTACAAACAGGTTTGTTGCATAAATTCCGGGTGGGGGGATGATCTTTTCTTCTGAATCGATGGTCAGGGATAAAACCTGTTCTGCACCGCTATAGGGTAATTTCCCGTGTTTACCTGTTTTTCCGATGACAATATATTGATGGTCGAGATATGCATTTGCTCTTTGAATATTCCCTTCCGTTAATGCTTTCCGGATTTTTGTGGAACTTACCGTTTCATTTTCGATCATTTTGAGGGGAATCTCCTCTACGCCAAAATTCATTTCCTGGCTTAACTGGTATAGATAAGAATAGTCACCTTTTCTGGCATATCCAAAATGGTGGTTATGCCCTACAACGATCACCCTGGCTTCCAGCTGTCCCAACAACATATTTACCACAAAGTCCCTGGATGTGGTTTTTGAGAACTCCAGCGAAAAGGGCACAATGATGAGGTTTTGGAGGCCAGCTTTTCGCAATAGAATGATTTTTTCTTCCTGGGAGTTGATCATTTTCAGGTTTTCCTGTTCCGGATACAAAACTTTTCGCGGGTGCGGGTAAAATGTAATCAGAACAGATTCTCCACCTATTTCAGCGGCAATTTCGTTTAGTCTGTTGATAATCAGTTTGTGTCCGATGTGCACACCATCAAAAGACCCTGTGGTTACAACCGCCTTGTTGATTTTTCCAGCTGCTTCAGCAGTATGATAATATACTTTCATTTTACGAGGTAAGCCAGTTTTTCAATGGATGTTACAATGTCGTATTCTTCCAGGTGTATGCCCTCGGGTACGGTAAGGGGAACAGATGTGTAATTGAGTATACCTTTAATTCCCGCATCGAGCAGTTTTTTTGTAACCTCATGTGTAGCTTCCGGAGAAACCGTTAAAATGGCAATGTTAATCGTTTCCTTATTCAGGACATCCTTGATTTGATTGATATGATAACAAGGGATACCGGCCACCACCCGGTCGGTTTTCTGCAGATCGTTGTCAAAGGCAGCGATGATGGACAGCTTATCCCGTTTCCCTGAAAAATAGCTGGTGATAGCTCTCCCCAGGTTGCCCATGCCCACAATGACAATATTTTGGCCGTGTTCAGAATCGATGATTTTTCCGATGAGTTCGACCAGGTCCTTGATCACATATCCTTTGCTTTGGCTGCCCGAATATCCAATCAGCATAAGGTCACGCCGAACCTGAACAGGAGTCAGATTCATCATTTTTGCCAGTTCATGGGAATAAATATTGGCTTTTCCTTCCCTTATGCTATTGTAAAGGATCCGCCTGTACTGGCTCAAACGCTCCACCGTTTTTCCCGGCAACCCGGATTGCATGTTTTTGGTCATGTTTTAATTATATTGATGATGAATTAAGCGTCAATGTTTTTAAAAATAATGGTAAAGCAGGATCCTTCTTCAGGCTTGCTTTCAACTTCAATGCTGGCATCATAGAGGTCAACGAGCTTTTTTACAATGGAGAGACCCAAACCGCTGCCACTGATATTTTTGGTATGTTCACTTTTGATTCTCATAAAGTCTTCAAACAGGTTTTTCGTATCTTCCTCTTTCATCCCAATTCCGGTATCTTCCACACTAAGTAGAATTGCCTTATTGTCGCGGCGCAGGTTTATATCGACCCTGCCGCCATGTTTGTTATATTTGATGGCATTTGATATCAGGTTGTTAAGAATAATCTCCATCTCCTGACGATCGGCATCAATGGCAATTTTTTCGCTGCAGTTGAGATAAACATCCACATCTTTCTGGATGGACAGGGGTTGAAATGAATCAATACATTGCTGGGTTATTTCGCACAGGTTGATCTTCTCGATTTTTCTTTTCTTTTTCCCGCTTTCAATGCGCGTAAAATCGAGCATGTCCATGATCAGGTTACGCATACCCTGTATGCGTTGGAGTGAGCGCTCTATGATATCTGCGTACTCATCTGCCTGGTTGCCGAATTTTTTCTCCTTGATCATGTTCAGGTATCCTTCCACTGCATTGAGAGGAGATTTGAGTTCATGTGAGAGCACCGATAAAAACTGGAATCGTACCTGACGTCCTTCAACGTTCAGCTTTTGCGTCATTTTCCGCAAAAACCTCTGTTTGGTGATGGTTTCAATGGATGCCCTCAGCTCTTTTGGTGTGAATGGTTTCGGCACAAAATCATAGGCACCCTGCCGTGTTGCTTTTACGGCCAGCTCCAGTGATGCATAGGAAGTGATCATTACGACCACAAGGTCCATGTTTTCTTTGTTGATGTATTCAAGCACATCAATGCCTTGTATACCGGGCAGTTTATTGTCCAGCAAAACAATCTCCATTGGTTGGGATTTCAAGATATCCAGAGCTTCTTCACCGGTTTCTGCCACAGTGACATTGAAACCGATATCTTCATCCATAAAGGGATAACTTACGGTATAGTTTTCCAGTATCCTGGTAACACCGCTCCTGATCCCCGGTTCATCATCAACCACCAACAGATTCAGCTTTTCCATGATCTAAAGTTTTAACAACTTATTGATTTCCTTATGAAGCTGATCCATCCTGATACCCTTGTCCAGAAACAAATCCGCTTTGATCCAGTCTCGTTCTTCTTCAGAGGTTACATCGAAAAGCATACCGGTTTCGGCAGTAACCGCTGAAACGATTATGACGGGTACATCGGGATATAAGCTCTTAATTTTATGGCTGAGAATGAAACCGGTATCCTGGTTTTCCATCATCAGGTCAAGAATGGCAAGGTCAGGTTTCATACGCTGAATAATGTCTTCTGCCTCCTTCTGGGTGTCGGCGGTAACAACTTCAAAACCCATATCCTTTATACCCACTTTCATTTGAAACAAAAAGTCCTGATCATCATCGACGATCAAAATGGTTTTTTTATCTTTTTTCAGCATAATGCACGTTTTTTGTATTAACCTATTGGTTGTTGTTCATCGATTGCTTCTTTCATTTTTTCGCCTGATTTCTTTGGCATGGTAACATAAAAAGTGGTGCCGGTTGGTCCTTTTTCAGGATTATTGTTGGATTCTACTTTTATATTTCCCCGGTGCATTTTTATGATGCCATAAATGATGGGCAAGCCAAGTCCTGTCCCCTGGCCTGTTTCCTTTGTGGTAAAGAATGGTTCGAACATTCTGTCCAGGTTATCTTTGGATATACCTGTACCCGTATCCTTTACCAGAAACTCCAGGGAATCTCCATTTTCTTTGTCATTAATGATAATGGAAAGCTTTCCACCATCAGGCATGGCATCCACGGCATTTTTAAACAGGTTTGAAAAGACCTGGACCATTTGGTCATGATCGCATTCCAAGATTGGATTGGAAGCATTCACCTGGATTTCCAGTTCCACGTTTTCCGGCAGCATAAATGTTTTCAGCCCATTATTGACCAGCTTTTTCACATTTACCTGGTCGATGGTCACCTTACTTTTCCTGGCAAAGTTTAGCAGGCCTCCGACAATTTTTTTACAACGGTCGGCCTGTTCCACGATCATTTTCAGGTCTCTGTAAAGCGGTGAGGTGGGATCCATTTCATCCAGGAGTATATGGCTGTACATGATAACCACACCGAGCGGGTTATTGACCTCATGGGCAATTCCTGCGGCAAGCTGACCCATTGAAGCCAGCTTTTCACTTTGTTTCAGTGCTGCTTGTGTGGATGCCAGTTTTTTGTTGGACACATCCAGTTCGGTGATATATTCGTGCAGCTGGTCAATGGTATAAGGCAGGCACATTTCCGATTCAGCGAGGCCCTGCAGTATGGCAACTGCATGTTCATAACAGGTATCGTATCCACAGGCTCCGCAGTTGAGTTCATCTTCGGGTTCTTTTTTCCCAAACCTTTTCAACACCTCCCGTATTTTATCATCTCCCGGAGGTTGAGGGAATCGCTGGTCATCCGCCTCAAACGTGCGGTCGAGCTTCAGTTGCAGATAAGTATTCAGGTCGTTTTGCCATTTTTCGAGATCAATGGTATCATGCCGGCGTTTGGCAAAATTGGATATGTTTTTGCGTTTAAAAAAGAATTTTTTGCTGTCGCTCATCCCGGGACCGTTAATACAGCCATTACAACACAGCAGGTCAAACATTTTGGCTTCCAGGTAGCCTTCTTCAAACTCGCGCAAGACCTCAATGATGTCTCGGCGGCCTTCTGCCACAACGATATCTCCTTTTACAAAATCTTCTTCAAGATCGACGGTTTGAAGCATCCCTCCACTTATCGGGAATATGGCACCTTTTCCTGCTACCGGCGGGTCAAACTCCCTGGGCTCAACATTGTTCTCGCTAAGCTGTTTTTCGGAAAACATGCGGCGCAATTCCAAAAATGAAATGACTTCATCAATTAGGCCCTTGAACTGTTCCTCAGCAGCTTCCACTTTTTTGGCAATACACGGTCCGATAAAAACGATACGGAGGTTATCCCCATGCATTTGTTTCAGGACTTTTGCCGTAGCGATCATGGGTGAAACAACAGGGATGAGCGAGTCAATGATCTGTGGATGGTGTTTTTCTACATAACTGACAATAGCTGGGCAGCTGGTGGAGATGAGGGGTTTGGGAGGCTTTGACTCAAGCTTCTCCTTGTATTTGTTGGCAATCAATTCAGCCCCAAAGGCCACTTCATTCACATAATCAAATCCAAGTGCCTTTATCATGCCAACAAAGTGACGATAGTCCGATATATCGGTAAATTCTCCTGAAATACTTGGTGCAACGATCGCAGCCACTTTATCATCCCCTTTGAGCAATGTTTTTACCTTGTCAATGGAAAAAGCGAACATCTTTGCATCCCGGCTGCACACGCGGATACAATTGCCGCAGGCAATGCAGCGGCTTGGAATGATTTCAGCCTGACCGTTGTTGATTTTGATGGCCTTGGCCGGGCACTCTCTCACGCACGTATAGCATACCTTGCAGCGATCCTTTACAGTGTAAATAATTTCATTATTTTGATTGCTCATGATGTTACTTTTCAAAACTTTTTACATACCATTTTTCGTATGGTTTATTTAGCAGGCTTAATTCATTGTTTTGGTAAAGCTTTTTGATGACCGGGTTTTCATCGGGCCAACCAATTTCCTTTCCTTTTTCCTGATCCGAACAGATCTTTTTTCTTGCCTGAACGCCGGCAAACCCACGGCTGATAGGCTGACCACCTCCTCCGGCGCAACCCTCCAGACATGCCATCACTTCCAAGTAATGAATATCATCTCTTCCTTCTTCCTTTAAGGCAGCCAGGTATTTTTCCGCCTCCTGGATGCTGCTTACCCATGCAAAACCAAGCATTTTTTCTCCAACTTTCACCTTTGTTTCCTTTTTGGCTGTTGCACTTTTGGGTTGTACAAACTTGAATTTTTCACCGGAGTCATTAAGCATCATGCGGTAAACTTCCCTGGCCACTGCTTCGGCTTTTCCGCCGGAATATCCAAGTTTAATGGAAGCGGCTGATGATTGATCGTAGGGTGCGTCGAGACTGTCATCTTCCATTTGCTCAAGGTTGAGTCCAAAACTTTTCAATAACTGGAAAAGTTCACGAACCGTAAGCACAGCATCAATTTCAGAAAGGCCCTTGTGGGTATTTTCTTCGCGCGATGCTTCGTGTTTTTTTGCAAGGCAGGGCATCACCGCAACCGTGTACATCTGCTCAGCATCAACACCAGCTTCACCGGCATACATTGTTTTCAGCATGCTTCCCATAATATGCTGGGGCGATTTAATGGATGCCAGGTGTTTGAGGGTATCAGGGCGATACATTTCAACATATTTCTGCCAGGATGGACAACAGGACGAGATCAATGGAAAGGATTTATCCGTTTTATTGCTGATCATGTCAGCCAGTTGGCCGGCTTCCTCAAGGATGTGGATATCGGAGGCTACGCCAAGATCGAACACTTTAAAGGCTCCCGATCTTTTCAGGGCACTTGCCAGTCGCCCGGCAACCAGGTGACGTGGCTTCAGATCGATGTGCTGGATAATGGATGCAATAACAGAAGGGCTGATAAAGAACAGAACTTTTTTGTCTTTTCTTTGCAGGGCAGCCTGCACTTTTTCCACATGGGATATGTCGAACAGAGCTGCTGTCGGACAAACCTGGATGCATTGTCCGCAATGAATGCAGGTAGACTGGTTCAGTCCTTTTTCAAATGCACTATTGACTGTGGTTTGATTACCGCGTGAGATAAAATCGATGGCCGTAACCAGCTGAACCTCTTCACAAATGCGAACGCATCGACTACAAAGGACGCATTTTGCGGGGTCGCGTGCCACGCTGGTACTGGAATAGTCGGGATACTGTTGATTTTTTGCTCCGAAATATTTTCTTTCCTTGATGTTCATTTCTGCTGCCAGCCACTGTAATTCGCAATTGCCATTACGCTGACAGTACAAACAGTCATCAGGATGGTTTGACAGCAAGAGTTCGACCAGGGATTTTCGGGCCCGCATCACGCGTTGAGAATTGGTTTTCACTTTCATACCCTCTTTTGCGGGGTAAGAACATGAAGTGATCAGGTCGCGTTTCCCTTCTACCTCCACCACGCACAATCTGCATGCACCGGTTGGAGTAAATCGGTTCATATGGCACAATGTAGGAATTTTAAAGCCATTGTTTCGCAGGGCAACCAACAATGTTTCCCCTTCATTGACGCTGATCAGTTTATTGTTAACCTCTATCTGAAAATCCATGGCAAAAGATGGAGCTATTTGATAATTACCGCATTAAACTTACACACATCATAACAGGTACCGCATCCTATGCATTTATCCTGTACGATAAAATGGGGATACCTTGGCGAACCTATGATTGCTTCCACCGGGCATTTTTTGAAACAAGCCGTGCAACCGGTGCAGGCATCCACATCAATATGAAACTCACGCAAGTCGGTACATATGTTGGCCTCACATTTCCTTTCAAAGATGTGTGCATCGAATTCACTTTTGAAATATTTCAGGGTATTTAAGATGGCATTGGGCGCCGATCTTCCTAGAGAGCAAAGGGAAGTTTCACCGAGCACTGCTGCAAGGCTTTTCAGCTGCATTACACCTTTGAACCTTTCCAGGGTTTGGAAAGAGTTGTTGTGCGAAGGCTTTCGTGTGGCATTTTCCATCACTTCAAGCATTCGTGCTGTTCCTTCCCTGCATGGGATACATTTTCCGCAACTCTCCTTTTTAAAGAAGGCCGTGAAAAACTTGGCCAGATCCACCATACATACACCTTTGTCGAGTACAACAAAGGCGCCGCTGCCGAGAGAGGATCCCATCTTTTTCAATTCGTCAAAGTCCACCTTTGTATCCAGTGTTTCCTCCGTAATGTAGCTACCGCTGTTTATGCCGAGCACAATGGCCTTAAATGACTTATCGCCAGGCAAACCGCCACCGATGTGGTTGATGATATCCCTGAATGAAATGCCCATAGGTACTTCCACGGTACCATAATTGTTGAGGCTGCCGGAGAGGGTAAACAATTTTGTTCCCTTTGAACTTTCGGTGCCGAGAGATTGAAACCAGGCGGGTCCGTTTTTAACGATCAGTGGTACATTAAACAGTGTTTCCACATTGTTGACAATTGTGGGTTTGTTCCACAGGCCTTTTTCTGCAGGGTATGGAGGCTTGAATTCCGGCATGGCCCTCTTTCCTTCTATGCTGTTGTTGAGAGCCGTTTCCTCTCCGCAGACAAAGGCTCTTGCCCCCTTTTTAACAACCACATCAATATTTACACCTGAATCGAAAATATGATGACCTATGAGTCCATAGGCAGTGGCTTGTTCGATGGCTGCTTCCAGGCGCTTGATGGCAAGGTCAAATTCCTTGCGGATAAAAATGAAAGCCTTACCTGCGCCAATTGCATATGATGCAATCAATACTGCTTCTATCAGCCGGTGCGGGTTGCTTTCAATAATGGCCCTGTTCATATAGCTGCCGGGGTCACTTTCCACGGCGTTGCATACAAAGTACTTCTGATCACTGGCCGTTTTGAGGGCAGCTTCCCATTTTTCACCAGCCGGAAAACCACCGCCTCCCCGCCCTGCCAAACGGCTTTCGATGATCATTTCGCAAACCCGCGCGGGCGTGTGCCTGGCAATGGTATCCACGAATGCCCAATAACCTCCTTTGGCAATATAGCTGTCTATGGATTCAGGATCAATGATCCCGCAATGCTCCAGCAATATTCTTTCCTGATAAGCAAAAAACGGGTGGTCTTCAATATTGGGCACCTGATCCCATTTTTGCAGAATGGGATTACTGTATTGCCCTAGCAAACCATGTTCGGGCATATTGTCATTCAGAATGTCATCCAAAAGTGGTTGCACATGTTCTGCCTGAACTTTTGAGAATGAAAGACGGGCTTTGCCGGGTAACTGTACATCCACAAGGGGTTCTTCCTTACACAATCCCACACAGCCTCCCTTGATCAGGTCTGCATCGATACCATGATCAGACAGGTATTCCTCTATGGCATGGAAGGTTTTTTCGGCACCGGCAATCCTTCCGCAGGTGGCCATACCCACATATATCATGGGTTTGTGTACCCTTTCACCTGAAATATAGGACAGGGCCTTCCGGAGCGAAGTGTTATGCTCCCGCTGCTGGTCAAGCAAGACCTGTTCAATCAAAAACTGTCGCGTATCTTTTTCGATATCAACGTTCATAAGTATTTGTTTCTTTTTCCCGAAGGGTCCGGACAAGTTCTTTCAGTGACTCCATGGTAATGTTGGTGTGATAGTGTTCATTAACCTCGATCAGTGGTGCAAGGCCACAGGCACCCACACAACTGACCACTTCCAGGCTGAACAGACCGGCCTTATCCGTTTCACCATCGCGAACTTTCAAAAGCTTCTCCAGTTCTTTGAGCAATGAATTCGCTCCGGCCACATGGCAGGCAGTTCCGTGGCAAAGGCGAAAATGATACCTGCCTATAGGACCAAAACGAAAATTGTCGTAAAAGGTGGCCACTCCATAAATCTTGTTTACACTGATATCCAGATACTCACCAACCCGGGCAATGATTTCTTCAGACAAATATCCTTTCACGTCCTGGATAGCCTGCATGATTGGGATCAGGTCTTCCCGCCGACGATTGGGAAATTTGCTGAATATGTTATCTATTTCGTTTTCCA
>SKTQ01000141.1 GCA_007122505.1 Bacteroidales bacterium
ATGTGAGCGAAGTCGGTTTCTGCAATAATCCATGAGCCTCCCTTGAACTTCCAGTGCTTGAAGCCATAGCCCCAATCAGGTGCGGTGCTCAGTTGCACAATTTCGCCATGGCTGTACACTCCCTGGATTCCATCGCCATTTATCTCCAATTCGCTGTGTGCGGGCGGTACTGGGTTGTATTCGCCCGTGTCGTAGAGCTTGGTCTGAAGGTCAATAGCATGCATAGAGGCGCCTTTGGCAAAACGGGCATAAATGGTCACCTCATCCTCAAAGCCGGCTCCGGGTATCTGAGAGGGTACGATGGTGGTAAAATAGAAGTCGAGCTCCTGAACACCATCCTCAAAGTTCTCTACATCAAGCACAACCTGGCCATGGGCATCTGTTACAGGAATACTGTATTCCTGGTCATAATAGAAGCCCAGAAGCCTGTATGAAAACGCCGGGTCAGGACCATTGGCGATGGCTGAAACGCGGATCAGCGGATCTTCCACCGTGTAGGCCGTATGGTCACTGTCTGCCGGTGCATTGTTAAACAATGCCACCTGACCATACTCATTGCTGAACACATGCAGTTCATATTGGATGGCTTTAAACAATGCCGCAGGCTCCTTATCATCTTCCATGCAAACGTGGGCTACAAGACCGTCACGATGAGTAACAGTGGTTTCATCCCATTCTACGAATGTGTATCCAGGTCTGATGTCCTCCTCGTTGACCCATACCCTGGCCATGTTGCCATGCGCGTAGGTGGCCTTGGGATCGGTGCTCCACTGGAGCCACTTGTCTTCAGGGTGGTCATTGTAATCGTCGCCAAACTTCTTCACAGCCGCGACACCGTCTTTACCGGGCTTCAACCATGGACCGATGGTGCCATCATAGGAGGCAGTTACGGCATTCAGTGTGTAAATCGGGTAAGGTTGATTATGTGGCGTTTCTGCAAAGATAGCATACAGGTAGATCGGATCGTTCGCTGTCTGATCAAGACGCGGTATGCGGAAGGAGAACTCGACCCAGCCTGCGCCGCTGGTAAACGGACTGGTGGCAAACGGGTTGATCTGCCAGCCGGTCAAAGCGTTGTTGGCTGCGCAGTCTCCGCCTTCTCCCTGGCAATCGTTGATGCTGCCAAACATCCAGTTCACCATCGTAAAACCGGTGTTTGCTCTTGCACGCAGGCGCACTTCATCACCATAATGGTAACTGATGGTTCCCCCAGGCGTTACATCCTGGGCCTGGCCACCCCACAAGTTGTCGATGATCAGACAATCAAGCGTGTGAGGAGTCATGTGCGTGCGAACAACAGGTACAATCGTGTACTGGTGCAAGACGTAAGATGCATTCAATTCCACATCATTAGCCGGCATTACCAAAAGAAGTGTTTCCTGGGAAAGCAGTAATGCGATGGCTTCTTCATCCGTATTGCCGGCCTCCAGTGAGGCAAGATCGGGGAAGCGTGCACGGTCATCATCATCTATGGGTGCTTCCAGTACGATGCCGTCCACAAGCTCCCAGGTCACGAAGTTGTAACCTTCAACAAAACCTTTCTCTATGGTTACAAGGGTGCCTTCTTCATAGTGCGGGCCTTCCGGATCGACTGTATAGGGCGCCGTGTAGTCAGCAATGTCATCGGTTACCGTCAGCATGTAGCCAGGAGACTGCCATATATTCTCGAAGCGCGCGCGAAGCTCTTTAATGCCGCTGATCTGGTCAACTTCAAGATCAGGATCCGTGGAAATGGTTGTCCATACACCACCGATCTTCTCCTGCCAGTCAACAAACACCCACTCGTGTTCTGCACCAGTAGTGCCAAGGGCTTCTGCAGTGATGCTGAAGGCCGAGAAGGAGTTTAGTCCATCGACATACTTCTCAAAGCGACCATTGTATTGGGTAATGATGCTCTGATCATCGTTCGACTCCGTAACGTTTAAGCCAAGGCCATACTCGCCAGGGATATCGCAGCTAAAATAACTCTCGTCTGCATCCCACATCGGCACAGCATCTGTCAGGTGGCCGCCGGCATCTGCTCCGGAAACCGGCAATTGATCACCGGTGGCTTTATCAACCGCTGTGATCTCGACCGGATAACGCTTGAGCTTCAGCACGGCCTGCAGGACCTCGTCCTGGGGACAGCCTACCGTGTACTGCCATACCGAGCGGTCAGGTGATCCGCCGCCGCTGAAACGGTCTATGAGTTCGATGCCAAAGTCATTGGCACACTCACTGGAGACAATCTCGTTACCGCTTTTGTCTTTCCAGTAGAATGTAAAGTAGTTGGCCTGTGGGAACACAGTAATCTCCAAAACATCCTCCGGTGAGAAGGTGGTTGCAGAGAGTGATTCCGTAAAGATAACGTTTGATGGATCCGGCTCTCCGTTCACCCAACGCTCACCGATACGGCCATCGGTCTTACCATAGATGTATTTCACCATAAGGGTCGCACCACCATACTCAACAGGGCCATGGTTAGCACCGTAGTTGTAAGTGCCACCGTTATAAACAACCACATCAAGATCAATATCTTCCCTGTAGTCATAGAACGCGCGCAGGCGATAGTTCTGCTTCGGACTGAAGCTGAGGATCTCCCCATCAGGTGAAACAGTAATCTGGTCATAGGCATTCAACGGCCTCCATCCAACAAATCCACTTTCCGTTTCAGCAGGTGTGAAGTCGAAGCGCTCCCACTTGTTGAAATGGCCATCATATTCACAAACCACATCAAGAGGTCTGAGCTGCAAGTTTGTAAAGTTTTGATTGTTGTCCGGGTTGCCATAAACAAAGCGCGCAAATTCATAGAAATTCCAGCTTTCCGGGAATGGTACGCCGGAAGCCTGATCCCATAAGAAGTCACCCTTCGCTTCTTCACCCGTCTGCAAAATATTCTGGATGTAAAGGGTCTGTACCTGAACATTGGTAATGTTCGGATCCGGATCCGGCACATAAGGAGCACCGCCCCTGCCTTCTACTGCTGCATAGATCATGGGTTCAAACACTTCAAACAGTGCATAAACATCAAAAGTGGAACCATGCGTCAGTGGGCCAAGCAGCGTGATTTCCAGAACGGCTGTCTCCTCCAGCGGATTCATCAGGTATTCCAGGATCGGAGGTGTGTAAATAAACTCAGCTGTTTCAGCTATGCTGGCCGGAAGCTCACTCAGGTTCCATCCGGTGAAATAATAACCGGGTTTCGCCGTGGCTTCAATGGTTACGGTGGTTCCGTGAACCCTGTTGGAGTCGCCTCCGATGGTAGTTACAACACCTGTATTGTTATTGACGGTGTTAGGTGCATCAACCTTTGCAGGATAGCTGAGTACTGTGTAGGTATTCTTCGCAAATTCAGCCATGTAAACCAGCTCTTCTTCGCAATCCGGATGCAGCCATGCATCTACAAGAGGTGAGGTTGCACTGGTTCGTACCTGGAAGGTATCCGGACGCCAGGTGAATGATTCCGGGAAGAAGTGCCATCCTTGAGTCTGCCAGAACGTACCCGCTGTGGCCAGATTCTGGAATGTAGTTCCTCCATCCTTGCTGCGCTTCCAGCGGACAAATCGATAACCTTCTCCGGGAACGGCAGTTATTGTAAACTCACCTCCGTAGAAGTCCACATCATAAGGATCATCTTTTTTCACCAGGCTCCATGTGCCGGTATCAGCATCATAGACAGACTCAACAAGGTCTTCAAAGGCATTGCTAAAGACAATGTTGTTCATGGTAACCGGACTTGCTGACTCGTCACCGAACCAATCTGTCGGCCAGGGCTCAATATCAAATACTACCGGGTAGTATTGTGATGTTGACCAGCTCGCGCCGTTGCCAAGGCCATGGTTGGCGGTGTCAAAGTCATATTCCGCATCCAGAACCGGTATGTTCAGCACCAGATCCCAGAAACCGTAAACAATTTCATTGTCAACAGTGGTGGGAGTCATGCGGATGCGGTATTCCACACCGTAGTCAAGTTCAATACCATCTTTAAGGATGAAGTCCATACGCGTCGGACCCTGAACATTGGGCTGACCGGGAACCGATACAAAAACGGAGGGGATCACAGACTCAATGATGTCCGTTGCGATCCACTGGGTTTCTCCATATGGTCTTTTCTCTATCTGGAACTTAAATGTGGGATCACCACCGGGTGTGATCAGCTGGTTAGCGCGATAACGAACCGGATTCTTGAATTCAATGTAGATATCCTCGCATCTTGCATCATTGCCGATGGGATATACCTCAGGAAGATTGGCGTAAGCCTCAGTCATCGTCCTGAAGTAAACCCTGTTGGTGAGGATCTGTCCACCAACAATTTCTTTACCATAGGCATTGGTGAGCATCTCGTCGTAAATGTACCCGCCCATGCCATCAGCAATCTGCGACAACCGGTATTCAACCAGGCCGCCTTGACCGCAACTTGCCTTGTACACATTTTCGTGCAACAGTCGATATTCGGTATCCCACTCCAGCTCAACTGAAACATCGTTGATAAAGTCGTAGGGCAATACCTCTGCACGCATATACAGCTGGTAACCGCCGGGCGATTCCATCATTTCCCATGTTACCTTGATATCCACATTCTCCCATACAGGATTGGCTGTGGTTCCGGTGTTTTTCTGCAGGATGACAAATTCTCCCTGGTCAACATCCGGCAATGCATTGCCGAACATATTCACAACCGGATGGCTGAAGTCAACATACATACCCCCTTCTTCTGCATAAGTAACCGGAACATTGATCACAAAAGGAGGTGTTCCTTCCTGTTGCTCTTCCACGATGTCGAGAATATCACCAACGGCATCCTTGCGATAGAACGGACTGAATACGGCATACACCGGCGGGGTTACCTGCAGGTCACCTTCTATGAAAGTGGCAGAGCAGTATTGATCTGTTCCTTCAAGCGGCTCAAACAATGTGGCTGTGAAGGTATATACGCCAATGTTAAGGACTTCAGGACCAAAGCCAATAGAGGTGGCTTCATCTGTAGCGGTAATGGTTCCATCCAGTTCAACCTGCGGATTTCCGCCAATGATCTGCCACTCTATGTACTCAACACCATCATTGTGCTCAACCACGATGGTGATCTCTTCACCGTAGCAGGCTTCACCGTCGAAGTCAATATTGTCTGCAACAGGCAATGCCTGAATGGTGAGGCTGACGATCACTTCATCACTCATGTGCTTGATCGGGTCGGTGAGGTTGTAGCGCAGCGCTATGTAGTATATACCGGGTGCATTGTGGGTGGGAAGACTTACGTCAGCAGAAGTGGTGATCCACTCACCGTATATCCACTCATTGCTCTGCTCATCCCACTCTACTTCATTATACTCTAGGTAGAAGTTAGGATTAATCTCAACATCAAAACCGTGATCAACACCCTCTTCAAAGCAAACAATCTTATCATAGGCTTCCACTTCCGGAATACCTAATAACCTGTTTACTGTGGTGGTCGCAATGGCAGGGCAACCCACTTCCGTATCTGCAGTAAATGTAATGGTAAAGATGCCAGAGGCCAGAGAAGTATCCAGGGTATAGACATAGCCCGTCTCTTCATCATAAGTGGCCATGGTGCTTTCCACCAAACCAGCTCCTTCTCTGAAGACGTCTACCATTACCGTCACCGGTAATCCGGAGGCCGATTCTGCCCATGGAACCGTTAACGTGATCTCCTGATCAGCTTCAATAACAGGCTCATGAGGGTTAACTTCCGCAATGGTTACCTGCTCAAAGATCACTTCAATGGTATCCGTGTCTCCTTCGCAGCAGTAATCAGGCACCGAAGAGGTACATTCTGCGTAAGCGATGGACTTGGGTGTCAGTATCCAGTTCAGTGTGTAAACACCGGGTGCATCTGCACTTATGGTCGGGGTAGCAACGCCTGGTTCCGGGTTAAAGGTAATGGACGGATCTGCTTCCCACTGACCACTCACATAATAGATTCGCTGCAGCGGCTCTATCAAGTCACCGGCGTCATCATAGCCATAGACCCACAAGAGGTTACCCTCCAGGCTGATCTCTGCAAAGCCTTCGTCAAAACATACAGCGGCTGGATGGGCCGTGGCCTCTGCAACAATCTGTGGCACCACATGGATGGTGATCACATTGCTCGGGTACCAGTCTGTTGCCCACAAAGGCTCCACTGTACAATCGCATCCAATGCCCCTGGCAAGCCTGCGATATTGAACTGACTGGGTGTGTTCAGGCAAGAGATAATAAGGAATGTTGGTATTGCCCGCAACGTTTTGCCAGTTACTTTGGCCAAGTGGTCTCCACTGCCAACGGTATTCTATGGCATCACAATTTTCATCGTCAATAAATGGCTCACCGGCGCCGTTGATAATGGCTACACTCTTTGGAATCCTGGTGCAGAAAACGGTTTTTACGTTCTGATTCACCTGCGGGTTCAGGATGTTATTGTTAACCACCGCCGGTGGCTTACATACATCCGTTTCCAGAGTTGACTCGTTGTTGTCAAGATCCGGGTCAAAGGACACACTGCTGAACACTGTGGCCGTATTGGTAATGGTGCCGACAGTATCTTCAGTGATATCTCCCCTGATCAGGATAAAGATGGTCGTTTCCGGCAAAAATTCATCAATGAAGTATGCACCGTTCCACGATTGCCAGCTTGCTCCCAAATTGAGAGAGTATTCAGCATTCACGATGGCATCAGGCAGTATATCCGTAATGGTTACGTTCAGACCTACGTCCGGACCCAGGTTTGTTACCTCCAAGCCATAAACTATCTGCTGTCCGGCCGGCGATTCAGAAGGATCTGTATAAACCAGTTCTTCAGGGTTGTTTGCCGGCAGGCTTGCAGCATTGACATGGCTTTTTATGATGGCAAGATCAGCAATCAACTCAACAACAGAAACGCTTGCATCGTCGGAGGCTGTGTATTCAAGGCCATTGAAGGTAGCCGATGCTGTTGCCACGTTTGTGATGTCTGTTTGGTTGTAAATATCCTGTAATGTTACCACATAGGTTGCCGTAAATGTTGCTGAGGCGTTTGGTGCCAGGCTGGCAATATGTCCGGGCACAATTTCACTCAGTTCGCCGGTTCCCTCATGGACATCTGTAACAATGATGTCTTCCAGGGTTACGTTACCGGTATTGGTCACCACGTAGGTATAGGTGATGAGGTCTCCTTCGGCAGCGTCTGTGCTGGGATCGGCTGATTTCTCCAATGTCAGTGCGGGGTCTTGATCAATGTCGATTATCGTCGGATTATCTTGGTCGTCATCCGTGCTCTCATCATCTGAGAAGTCTTCAAATCGATCACCGTCGGGATCATCGCCTGATGCCAACGCCTGGTTGGTCACTCCACCTGCATCGATATCTGCCTGGGTAACCTGGTAGATCGCCGTGTAGGTTGCTACCTCGCCAACCAACAGCGTGCCCTCGTCACTGCCAAGGCTCGCGCTTACAAAGATAGGTGTTGGCAGGTCGCCAGTACCTGTAAACATTAAATCCTCTTCCGTTACAGTTACATTGGTAAGGGTAACGTTGCCAGTGTTGTGCACTGTATAGGTATAGGTGATCTCACCTGTGGCAGCATCGTAATCGCCAGTCTTAACAATCGCAATGTTAGGTGTCATGACAAATATTGTTACGACAGCATCATCACAATTGAATGGATTGAGATTCTCACATATTTGGTATGTAATTGTATATAGTCCTCCAGGCGTGCCCTCAGGTACGCTTACGATGCCCGTACCGGTATCTACCGTTGGTACAGGATCACCGGGGGTAACAGGCGTGGCCTCCACAAGTACCGTGATGGTTATCTCATCAATGTCTACCAGGTCGCCGTTGAGAAGGTCATTGTCAAGTACGTTGCCCACGTTCGGGTCACCGTCGTAACCGTTAACCGGCGGGAAGCTGTCGTCCTGGGCCAGAATGTCCGCCGCTTCAACTATAACCGTTACAACAGCCGTATCGCAGTTGGTCGGGTTAAGGTCTTCGCAGATCTGGTATTCAATGGTGTATGTGCC
>SKTQ01000157.1 GCA_007122505.1 Bacteroidales bacterium
AAAAGACCGGGTTGTCGCATTTGCATCTTAACGGTGATGAACCCGATGTGCGTGAACAATTGGAAGCCATAAATTCAGCGCAATTAAAGGCCATTTATGGCAACCATAAGCTGATCATCATTGATGAGGCGCAAAACATTAATAACATTGGACTTACCCTAAAGCTTATTAACGACAAAATCAGGGATGTTCAGGTGATAGCTACCGGCTCTTCAGCCTTTGAACTGGCCAACAGGTTTAACGAACCCCTGACCGGCCGCAAGTATGAGTTCCACCTTTTTCCTTTGTCATTCAAGGAAATGACAAATCATCACGGCTTGCTTGAAGAAAAACGCTTGCTGGATCACAGATTGGTATATGGCTATTATCCGGAGATCATTAGCAGCCAGGGAATGGAGGGAAAATTGCTTAAACTTATTGCAGGCAGCTACCTTTACAAAGACCTGCTAATGCTTGAGCAGATCAAAAAACCCGTACTGCTGGAAAAAATCATTGCTGCCATTGCCCTGCAACTGGGTTCGGAAGTTTCCTATTCTGAAATTGCCAGACTTGTGAGGGCAGATGCCAATACGGTGGAAAAATACATTGACCTGCTGGAAAAAGCCTATGTCATTTTCCGTTTGCCTGCTCTAAATAAGAATGTCCGCAACGAGATCAGGAAAGGCAAAAAGATCTATTTCTGGGACAATGGCATCCGAAACGCTGTGGTGGGCAACTTCCAGCCAATACAGTCACGAACGGATGCAGGTGCGCTATGGGAAAACTTTGTCATAAGTGAAAGACTAAAAAACAACCGGTATGCCGAATCAGATGCTAAAGCTTATTTCTGGCGGACAGCCCAACAGCAGGAAATAGACTTTATCGAAGAGGTGAAAGGCGCCTATCATCTTTTCGAATTCAAGTGGAACACAAGGAAAAGTGCCCGCTTCTCAAAAACCTTCTTGCGTGCTTACGATGTAGCCAGCACACAACTGGTCCACCCGGGCAATGTGGAAAATTTTGTTTTATAGTATGAAACGCCCATGGCAGGGATTTTTAAGCATGGGGAATGATTTTGGAAGCTGGGGGCTGAGAGCTGGGAGCTGAGAGATGGGAGATGGGAGATGGGTGGAGACTAAAGGGACTTTAGGGGACTTTGGAGAAGTAAGAAGTAAAATGTATGCAGTATGTAGCAAAAAGTAAAATGTAAGTATAAAACATTTTATTCCTCGCAAAGGCCGCAAAAGCTAAATCACGCAAAAAGCGCAAAGAAAAGCTAAATTATGCATTCGCAGCAGCTAAGAGAGGATTTGCGATGTTAAACGGAACGCCCTGAAGGGGCAAATTAATTCAGCCCAGTGGCAGCGCCCTGGGTAAATGCAGGCAACACCCCACCAACGCCCTGAAGCTTAAAACAAACACAAAAAATTAAAAAACAAATAGTTACAAAACTATAAACAAATGAAAAAATACAGCAACAACAAAAACAACAGTCATAAACCGGCAATGCGCCTGATCTCCGGTTTGGCAGATTATCTGTCGTTAGCGAGGGCAGCAATGATCATATTCATCTTTGTCATTGTATCGCAGTCTTGCAATAAAATTGTTACCGAAGAAGGTCGTTCATACAATGATTTTTCTTTAGATAATTTTTCCTTCAGCGGTAAATATCTCGACATTTCCGATGAGACCGGGGATGCCCGCACCACTTTCTGGAAACCCGACGGCAGTATTGTTTTCATAACCGGAAGATATACAAATAATGTTGCCGCTTATCAACTGACAGAACCCTGGCAGATTCACACAGCAGAATTTCTGCAGGATGTGATTGTGCCGGGTGAATTTCAACATGGGTTGTACCTCCACGAAGATGGTTTGATGATGTGGGTGTTTGATCGCACCAGCATCTGGGAGTTCAGCCTTTCAACCCCATGGGACATAACAACCTGCTCGGAAGGAATAAACCACGACCTAAGCCATTTTGCCTTGCGTGGACATGATATTGATTTCAAACCTGATGGGTCCATATTGTTTATCGATGATCGCAATGCCGGGGCAGTATTTGAATACACTCTGGCAACCCCTTGGGATGTGGCATCAGGAACTCTCACCTACACGCTTGATATCAGCGACCAGCAGATTGAAGTCAGGGGTATAGAGTTTTTGAAAGAGGGGAGTGTAATGATGCTGATGGATACCCAGCGTCGAGCCGTATTGCAATACGATCTTGAAGAAGCTTACAATATCTCCACTGCCACTTATTCTGGTGCTTTTGATGTAAGTGGACAAACCTATCAGGGGCGTGGCCTGAGTTTCAGTGCCGATGAAACCATTATGTATGTGACAGGCAGGAATGAGGAGAAGATATTTCAGTATGAGCTGCAACAAGCAAAATAAAACGGTTTTCCAAGAGGAGGCCATAAAGTGGAAGTCGAGGTTGGAGTGATCGCAATAGCCCAGATAAGCATCTGTCATTAATCAGAAATTGAAACTAAGCTAAAAAAAATGAAGCCGTCTAATTGTTTTGTTCTGAGACGGCCTCATCTTAGTTGAAAACGCTCTCTGCGAAAACCAAAACAATTTTCCAGTCTAAAAATCCTCCATTCCGGTATTCACGCGCACTTCCCTTACGCGATTTACAGTCTCATAAAGATCATCTTCGAGCATCTGCCTGAATTGTTCGATTTGGTCGCCTGCCATCTGCTCCAACATACGCCGTTGAGCCTCCGGCATTTCCTCCAGCCTACGTTCAAACTCAGCAAGTCCCTCCTCTGCCTCACGCCGCTCTTCTTCGGTAAGCGCCAGGCCCCTTATGATGATAGCAGTCTCATAAGGATATTGCATCCCCTTCACATCACGGTAATCCCTCTGCTGAAAGACCTGGTTAATGACACGGTCTTCGCCTTCATACTCAATGTGCATTTTGTATTCGAGCTCCCTCAGCACCCAGTTTTCAGGATCTATGCGTATGTAAACATCCTCGAAGGTATGCGGAGCCCAAGGCTCATCAACAATGTTTTCGGCTTTTTCAACATACACCACATGCACTTGATTGCCATTCACTTCATCAATGCCTTTGTATTCTCCGTCTGTCATCACAGCCTCATACACGTGCGAAAACACCTCGGCATCAGTTAGGTTCGAACCGGAGGTAACCTCCTGCTGATCCGAATCCTTCAACCGCGATTTAAAATAAGGCCGGCCATTATCCCATGCTTTTTTGTAATAAACCGTTTGCTGATCCATCACAACAACATAATCATCAATGTTTTCAATAGATTCCTCGTAGTGATCCTGCCACGACTGAATTATTTCCCTGGCTTCAGGATCACCGCCCTGCGCAGCGGTGAGGATGGCAACAAAAGTGAATATCAGGGTGAACATCATGGTGTTTAAATTTTTCTCAACATGAGGTAACATAACAAATCCTTCCTTTTTTTGTTACTAATTGTATTTCAAATAAATACAGCCTTTGTGGCCATAAAATTCGAATATACAAAAAAATCAGTACATATCAAAGCTTTTGACATATATTGGCATTTGTGATGCTAGTGTCATGTCAATGCCACTGTGTCGGTTAAGTCGCAGAGATTTTTTCTCAGATCACTAAAAGAAAATCTGCGCATAGCCTTAGCTACGCAAAGATTTTATTTTGAAGATATGAGGAAAAAGATCAAGACCTGGGCCGGCTAAAGTAGCGTTGACATGACACTAAGTGTAATAGCAGTTAACGAGACATTGCATTTAAGCATTTGAAAGTTTTGCGTTTATTTTGCAACTTTGATACACCATTAACTGATTGCGTCTTATAAATCAACAACATGCGAATTGCATATTTCAGCATAATCATTGTTATTCTAACCATTTATCCACTAAACCAGGAGCTTAATGCTTCCATTAGCACCAACATGCCTCCGGGCAAATTTGTATACAATATCGATTTTCGTCCTGTCTACTACTATATAAACACAACAAATCGTGATGGAACAGAACACACAGACCGGACCATAAATCTGAGGGCAAGGCTTGGTTTCAGTTATCATCTTGGGGATAATGTGACTTTCCGTATCCGGGCTGCAACGCGCCTGTCAAATAGCCAGGAGGGGCTCAGATTTCTGCTCGACGACCACACGGGTGGCAGCGGTTCTTATCCGGCCGGAACAGCCACTTTTGATGAAATTATGCTCAGTTGGCTAATCACACCGGAACTCAGGTTGACTGCCGGACGTTTTCAAGGCCGTTTCCCGCTGTATGGTTTTATTCCCAAAGGAGTTGACCGCTATTATGGATCAAATCTGGCAGTCTCTCATACTGATGGTATATGGTTGGAATGGGATTCCACCGACACCTGGCGTGTGCATTTTATTGGCAGCCACAACAGTAAAGCCGGCAGTTCGCATGCGGCGCGTTCTCCCTTGAGTTTTGATGAATCGGGGGCGGCGAGGGTTACCGGTTATGCAAACATACAGCACCGCAATACAAAAGACAGTTGGGCACAACGTGAGTTCAGCATCTCAGTAACACCACAAAACTTCCATAGGGATGGTAAACTGAGAAGCCATGTTGCTGTTTCCACCCGCTGGATGTATCGGTCTGCTTACAGCATCTCAGGAGAAGAATACTTGCTGGGAGGTGAAGTGGGTTTTATCCCTGTAGCCCCAAGACCGTCAGATTTCGGATTGCAGATCAGTGACGAACGATTGCTGTTGGGCAGATCGGCGGTATCGTGGCAGCTTGCTGCTTATGTCAACAACATCTTCGAGCGCCACCGGGTGGGCATTCTGTATGGACAGGCTGACCCCCACTGGCTGATTTCGTCGAGCTTTGCCCCCAATGCTACCATGGCCGAACTAAGATACCGCTATACGATCGTTTCCTGGATACATTACGAGTTCAGGTTGCGTCTCCGAGATGAAATCTACAAACCGGCAGATGCAGAACAAACCAGGCAGATCTTTGATTTTTATACACGGTTCACGATTAGTTTGCGGAGGAGCTGATTTGCTCAAAGTGATTGAAGATTCAGGATTGTTCGCAGAACTCCCTAATATTGTAAAGATAGCTAAACATATTATCCTGCAAGCTTCAGGAGTGGTGTACAGCTTAATGCAGCTTAATCCAGCTTAGGGTATCAGCCGGGCATTTTTTCCTTTATTTGAGTTTTAGCTCAAAAATATTATTTTTATTTTGAGTTATGATTCAAAAATATTATTTTTATACATCGATTAATGGGAGGAAAAATGTTTACACGTCAATTGCAATCAATAATAGAGCAAAAGCTTTTTCAGGGGAAAGCTCTGATAATATTAGGCCCCAGGCAGGTTGGAAAGTCAACTTTGCTCAATATGATATCAGATGGATTGAAAAAGGATATGCTATTTCTCAATTGCGACAACAATGATACGAAAAAGCAGCTGAGTGACCCAGGGATAAATGAGTTACGCAGGATTATTGGTAAAAGTGAGATTGTATTTATTGACGAAGCGCAACGGGTATTGAATATTGGTCTCACCTTAAAACTAATTACTGACCAGATGCCAGAAGTGCAATTGATTGTCACAGGCTCATCATCACTGGAACTTTCCAATCTTGTAAACGAACCTTTGACGGGCAGAAAGTTTGAATACCAGTTGTTTCCGCTTTCATTTCAGGAAATTTCAGACCATTATGGATATCTTGAAGCCAAAAGAAATCTGCACCAGTTCATTGTTTTTGGCACCTACCCTGATGTTCTCAATAAATCGGGTAATGAACCTGAAGTATTGAATAATCTTGTAAGCAGTTATCTCTTCAAGGATGTCTTTATGTACCAGGATATCCGCAAACCTGAATTCATGGAGCAACTGCTTGAAGCCTTGGCTTTTCAGATGGGTTCTGAAGTATCATTTCACGAACTGGCGCAGTTGCTGAAAAGCGATTCTCATACCGTACAGCGTTACATAAGTTTACTGGAAAAAGCATTTATCATTTTCAGACTAAGATCATTTAGTCGCAATGTGCGTAATGAGTTGAAAAAAAGCCGAAAAATTTATTTCTACGACAACGGAATAAGAAATGCCATTTTAGGTAATTACAGTCAACTGGATTCAAGAACCGACCGTGGTGCTTTGTGGGAGAATTATATTATAGCAGAAAGAATGAAATACTTGCATTACAATAAAATCTTTGCAAAAAGGTTCTTTTGGAGAACGGCTCAGCAGAAAGAAATCGACTATCTGGAAGATTACAACGGTAAACTTTCTGCCTATGAGATCAAATGGAATCCGCTTAAGAAGCATAAATTTCCGTCCACGTTTGTTAAAAACTATAAGGATGCAAATTGCTTTTTGATTCATCCTGATAACTTCCAGGAATTTATTTTGGATTAAGTCGTGCTTATAACTATTTCTCTAATGCGCCTGTTAGCACTTTGAGTCAAAGCCGAGGTACTTCCGGTATTTTTTATCTTTGGTATTCTGTGATTAATTTATCAAGCCCCCCTGAATTCAGGAGTGCGTGCAGTGATTACCATTCATTCGGTATTATTTATTGCGCAATCAATTACCTGCAATCAAATTTCCACCAGTCCTTCAGACGAGCCGCGTTGAAAAGAGCCGCAAGTTACAAACCAGTTCATATTATGGACAAGCTGCTAAGAAACACCGGTTCTGAACGTTAAGATCAGAAACCAAACAACCTCGTCAGGCCGATCGCGGATAGAGGGCCAAAAAAAAATACACCGAAGATATAAGCGGCAACATAGACTCTGTTTTTTGCGCCATCATGGCGAGGCTTTCCGCGATAAAGATGGGTATGTTGCGAAAAAAGTGAATGGAGTAGATGAGAATGATGGCAAACATGTTGAAAAACAGATGCAAAAGTGCAATTTGAAGTGCCAGTGTAGCCAGTGGACCTGTTATGGCAATGGCGGCAATCAGTGCTGTAATGGTTGTTCCGAGGTTTCCTCCAAGTGTGAAAGGATATACCTGTTTCAATGTAAACACAACACTTCCAGCCATTGGCACAATCAGGGCAGTTGTGGTTGAGGAAGATTGCACCAGCACGGTAAAGGTTAAATTAATGTTAAGCAAACTTAACGCGCAATAGTTTGCCGGCGATTACCAGATTTCATGTCTCCAATAGCGCGGTGGTCTCTCCGGTCTGACTTCAACAGTAATGATATCCTTAAACTCAATGCCGTTACGATCGGTGCTTACCACTTCTATTGTATGCACACCCAACGGTAAATCTGGCAATTGCACCCTCCACAAGTGCATGTTATGTGCAGCAATAGCTCTTTGCGGCTGTGGATGTGCCGGTCCGAAGCGGCCTCCCCTGAATAACTCATGTCCCTGCGCCCTTTCATCACCCAGTGTGCTTTGGTATGCATAGCGGGCAACAGATAGTTGGCGGGCAGCAGCAAAGGGATCTACCAATTCAGGATCTAGTTTTTGACCCTCGCCGGCTCCTTGCTGGGTTCGCTCAAGAGTCAACACCTGACCATCTGATAGGGTGGCCCGGACAATGGTTTCGGCTGAACCCGCCCATACATTTGCCATCAACCATACACCTTCAGATAGTTCATCAGGCGTGAGCAACCGGGTATCTGGTAAGTCATTTATAGAGTAAGGTGGAATGGAATCTCTGTCTGAGGTTGGTGTTAAGTACCATTCAATGATTGTGCTGAACCAATGCCGGAAATCGGGTGTGTTCAACGAAACCCATTGGCCGCGCTTCTTACCAAGACTTGCACCTATGTATCTCTCACGGTATGTTGTTCCATCAAAATCAACATGAAAGTATCCCATTGGTGCACCCATACGTTGCAAGGCCATCGGCACTCCGAAAACATTAAAATCTCCTTGATACCAAGAGCCCGACGCAGCACCGGCAATAATATGTCGGAATGGCAGTGCTTCGATGCCTGCATTTTCTTTCCATCCTTCAAAAAACTGTCCTGGAGAATGATTCTCGGTTGTATGGGTGTGACCTGAGAATGAAACCGCCT
>SKTQ01000339.1 GCA_007122505.1 Bacteroidales bacterium
CGGGTTGGCCTTGTTCAATATGGACTTTATTATCATTATGATGGGGGTTGGCATAGTGAGCCTGGCGGGCGTTGTTGTAAACAACGCCATTGTTTTGATTGACTATACCGATTATCTCCACGAAAGAAAAAGGACAGCCCTGGAGACACCGGAGGAAGAGTTTCTTTCGCCGGATGATAGCCTGAAACTGATAGAGCAGGCCGGAAGAACCCGTTTCAGACCGGTTGTACTTACAGCCATCACCACTGTGCTAGGCCTTTTCCCCCTGGCCATCGGATTGAATATCAACTTTGTCACATTGCTAACCAATTTCAACCCACAGATATATTTCGGAGGTGATAACGCCATGTTCTGGGGACCCATGTCATGGACGGTCATATTTGGTCTCTCGGTGGCAACATTCCTTACGTTGGTGATTGTACCCTCCATGTATCATATTATTCTGGCTACCCGCCGTAAGGTGCACAATTGGCGGATGAAAAATTTGTAGGGCTTTTTGAACATCCTGAAGGTTTTTTCTTAATTTTGGATCACCCTCCCGCGGGGTGATTTTTTTTTTAAGGTTTCACTCAAAGTCCAAAATCATGCAAGAGCCAGTATCCGAGGAAAAAACAAGCCTGACGCCTCCCGATCTTTCACAATACGGGATCAAAGACGTTCAAAAAGTTTATTACAATTTGTCTTATGAAGAATTATTCCGGCACGAAACAGATCCTGACCTGGAGGGTTTTGAAAAGGGGTTTGTGACCGATACCGGTGCTGTTGCCGTTGACACCGGCATTTTTACCGGAAGGTCCCCTAAAGACAAATATATTGTCAGGGAAGAAACATCCAAACATAATATTTGGTGGGCTGATGGCAAAAACCGTTCCGACAACAAGCCCATTTCAGAAGAGATATGGGCATCCCTCAAAGAAAACACACTGAACCAGTTTCATGGCAAGAAACTGTATGTGATGGATGCCTTTTGCGGGGCCAACGAAAACACCCGGATAAAAATCCGAGTAATCACGGAGGTTGCATGGATGGCTCATTTTGTGAAAAATATGTTTATCCGCCCCTCGGATGAAGAGCTTGTGAATTTTGAGCCGGACTTTGTCATGTTCAATGCATGTAAAACCGTGAACGAACAATGGGTGGATCAGGACCTGAATTCAGATGTCTATGTGGCTTTTAACCTGAAAGAACACAGGGCCGTTGTTGGCGGTACATGGTATGGTGGAGAGATCAAAAAGGGCTTCTTTTCCATCATGAACTATTATCTTCCAATGGAAGGAATTGCATCAATGCATTGTTCTGCCAATATGGGCAAAAATGGTGACACAGCCATCTTTTTCGGGTTGTCGGGAACCGGAAAAACCACCTTGTCAGCTGATCCGGACCGGTATCTGATTGGTGATGATGAACACGGATGGGATGATGAAGGCATTTTCAATTTTGAAGGGGGTTGTTATGCCAAATGTATCAATCTGAGCAAAGAAAAAGAGCCTGATATTTATCATGCCATCAAAAGGGATGCATTGCTGGAAAATGTGGTTTATGATTCCAATACAGGCGAGATTGACTTTTCCGACACCAAAAAAACGGAAAATACGCGTGTTTCCTACCCGCTTTATCACATCAAAAACATCGTAAGGCCTGTATCCAAGGGGGGGCATCCGAAAAAAGTGATCTTTCTTACGGCGGACGCATTTGGTATTCTGCCACCGGTTGCCCGTTTAAATCGCGACCAGGCAATGTATTATTTTCTGAGTGGCTATACGGCAAAGCTGGCCGGTACCGAAAGAGGGGTAAAAGAACCGCTGCCCACATTTTCTTCGGCATTTGGGGCGGCGTTCCTGATGTTGCATCCAACGCTCTATGCCCAGGAGCTGGCCAGAAAAATGAGGGCACACGGTGCAACAGCCTACCTCGTAAACACAGGGTGGATCGGCGGGCCCTACGGTATTGGTCAACGTATAGATATTGACAGCACCCGCAAAATCATTCATGCCATCCTTGACGGCTCCCTCGACAATACGGAAGTGGAAGAGCTGGCACCTTTCGGACTAATGATACCCAGAAAAGTAAGAGGAGTTGACCCGGCCATTCTGAATCCAAAAAATACCTGGAAATACGAAACAGCCTACATGAAACAGGCGGAAGTTCTTGCAGAAAAGTTTATCGAAAACTTTAACAAGTTTACTGACACGGAAGAAGGTCAGCGTTTGGTAGCAGCCGGTCCTCAAAACAAGTTCATGAAACAATACTACCAGTATTATGAGCGAAAGATCAACAGGCTGGAGCAAAGACATGCCGCGGAAATCAGCAGACTCAAAGACCAGATTTATATTTTGCAGAATTCCTTTAATGAATACATCTCATTCAACTCAATCAATACCGATTATAAAAACAGGCACCTCAAAAGGCACGTACCTGTTGTATCCTATTTCAGCACGGAAGAGCCCGAAAGGATCAACCAGTGTCATGATGCCGTGATTAAACTGATGGACACGGCGGGCTTCCAGTTTTGTTCCCATGAAGCCAGCAGCAGCGGAGTTAATGAGTACATGACCAAATCCAAGGATGACATTTCCATGGATCAGCTCAATGAACTGATCAGTGATATCGGCGCCTGCTTCAATGGAAAAACATGCAAAAATATTGAGGTGGAGCATATGAGTAAGGAGTTGCTGGGTATCACCGGTGACATTCCTGCATTCCTTATCAAGGCCGGCTCATTACTGGTGGTTAAAACCACGGATCCTGCGGGTCAATCGCTTATACGTGCATTGAACCTTCCTATTTCCGCCATGATCCACATAGATAAAAACCCGTCATTGCTGAAAGACCCCAATCAACTCATGCAGGAAATCAATTATTTCTGATAAACATATTATCTTTGTAACACCGGCAGATTTTTTCACCTGGCCTTAACCTCTCTGCTTGCAATAGAACAACACAGGTGATTGTCTGCCGGTTTTTTCTAAACCAGCCGTTTTATACCGCTAAAGCAGAAAACTAATCCATTACTTTTATTTTTTTTAAAAAACCGTTGTAATTGTGAAAAAATGTCGTATTTTTGATAGTTCACCAAATTTTTACCACTAAACCTGCTTGTTATGGAAACCGGTACTGTTAAATTTTTTAATGAAAAAAAGGGTTATGGATTTATTGTTGACGACAAAACAGAAAAAGATGTTTTTGTTCACCACACGGGCCTCTTAGAACCTATCTCCAACGACGACAAAGTAACTTTTGAAATCTCGGAGGACGAAAGAGGAAAAAAGGCTGTAAACGTAAAAAAAGCTTGATTACCCTTTAATGATGCCTGAGCGATTAAAGGCTCCGTTAGAACCTCTACGGAGCTTTTTTTTTGAATTCCACATCAAAAATATCTGCTAAATCAAATACTTCAGCCCGGCGAACATATGAGAGCAAATAAGGAAAACCAAACATACGATGCATAAGTTTATTATCGGGATAACCGGCACTCTTGGAGCCGGCAAAGGGACAGTGGTTGAATATTTGGTTCGTGAAAAAGGATTCTGCCATTTTTCGGTGAGGGACTTTTTGCGGGAAGAGCTGGAAAACAGGGAGATGCCCGTTAACAGAGATACACTTACGGCCATTGCCAATACCCTTCGGGTGAAGCATGGAGCGTCATACATCATAGAACAGCTATTTATCAAAGCCCGTGAATGCAAAAGTCACAGTGTAATTGAAAGTATCAGAACCCCGGGTGAAATTGAATCGTTGCGAAAGAATGACCAGTTTTTCCTGCTTGCCGTGGATGCTGACCCGAGGGTCAGATACCAGCGCATCAGAAAGAGGAATTCGGAAACGGATCAGATTTCTTTCCGGGTATTTCTGGAAAATGAAGAACGTGAAATGCATTCCACCAATCCATTTCACCAAAATCTGTCGGCTTGTATCAGACAGGCCGACTTTGTTATCATGAACAACGGCAGCATTTTACAGTTAAACGAACAAACAGAAACATTTTTAACCAAAATCGGTTTCCAGAGCCAATGAAAACATCTGCTTATAGAAGGCCTTCATGGGACGCATATTTCATGGAGATTGCACACACGGTAAGTAAAAGGGCCACCTGTGACCGAGGGCGAAGCGGTTGCGTAATTGCCCGCGACCGCCAGATACTGGTCACGGGATATGTGGGTTCACCGGTAGGGTTGCCACACTGCGACGATGTCGGTCACCAGATGAAAAAAGTCATGCATGAAGAGGGGCATACGACCATGCATTGTGTTCGCACCGTGCATGCCGAACAGAACGCCATATGCCAGGCAGCCAGGCTTGGTATCAGCATTGCCGGATCAACCCTGTATTGCCGCATGACCCCTTGCAGGGTATGTGCCATGCTGATCATCAATTGCGGTATAAAACGCGTAGTGTGCGAAAAAAAATACCACGCCGGGGAGGAATCAGAAAAACTGTTTGCAGAGGCAGGTGTACAGCTAGAATATTTCACGGATGAAGTGTTACAATACAGGAACCAATAAAATCCTGGTCCTACAGTATTGCCGGAGAAAGCTTCAAAAGGAGGCAAAAGTGATTAATTTCCCATTTCCGAGAGGAAACGAATTCGCATCAGGCGCACCTCCTCATCGGTAAAATCATCTTCGCCGAGCTCGGCAAGCGCTACCATATATGAATCGGTTTCGGCAGTTTTAAAATAATCAAATATCTCCTCCTGCTTGTCAATATCAATTACTTCATTGATATAATACCGGATATCAATTTTTGTACCCGACGCCACAATACTCTCCAGTTCTGCAAGCAGCTCATCGAAGTCCAGGCCTTTGGCATCGGCAAGGTCTTCGAGAGAAACTTTACGGTCGATATTTTTGATAAGGTAAACTTTCAAACCCGACTTGTTGACGACCGATTTCACCACCATATCCATGGGGCGTTCGATCTCATTTTCGCTTACATACCTTGCAATCAGTTCAACAAAGGGGCGGCCGAATCGCTCTGCCTTGCCCGAACCGACGCCTGTGATCTGTTTCAGCTCGTCCAGTTTGATGGGATATTGAATGGCCATGTCTTCCAATGAAGGATCCTGGAAAATGACAAAGGGAGGCAGATTGTGCTTTCGCGCTATCTGCTTACGAAGGTCCTTTAACAGGGAAAAAAGAACCTTGTCGGTTGCACTGGTTTTCTGTGCCATACCTGTAAGATTATCGGCATCTTCCGGGTTGTCATAGTCATGATCCTTACTCATCATCACAGATTCAGGGTTTTCGAGAAATACCTTCCCTGCATCGGTTACCTTGAGGGTGCCATAATCTTCTATATCTTTTTCCAGCAAACGTTCAATCAGGCTTTTTCGCAATACGGCGAACCAAAATTTCTCATCCTGATCAGCACCTTTTCCAAACACTTCAAGTTTGCTATGCTTGCAGGATTTTACTGTAGCGGTGTTTTTGCCCATGATGACATTGATTACGTGTTTTGGTTTAAACAACTCTTTTACCGCCAAAACGGCTTCAAGGAAAAGGCAAATATATTCTTTTCCTTCAAATTTTTCTTTGGGATTTAAACAATTATCACAGGAACCACAGGTTTCCTTCTCATATATCTCTCCGAAATAGTTCAACAGGGTCTTTCTTCTGCAAATGGAAGATTCGGCATAGGCTACTGTTTCCATGAGCAGTTGCATCCCGATTTCCTGCTCGGCAACAGGCTTGCCTTTGAGGAATTTTTCCATTTTCTGGATGTCTTCATAGGTGTAAAAGGCTACACAATTGCCCTCACCCTCATCCCGGCCCGACCTTCCTGTTTCCTGGTAGTAAGCTTCAAGACTTTTGGGAAAGTCATGGTGAATGACATACCGGACATCCGGCTTGTCGATGCCCATACCAAAAGCGATGGTGGCAACGATCACGTCGGCATCTTCCATCAGGAACTGATCCTGGTTCGAAACCCTTACGGCTGAGTCGAGGCCTGCATGGTAGGGTAAGGCCCTGATACCATTTACCTGCAGGGTAGCTGCCAGCTCTTCCACTTTTTTCCTGCTCAAACAATAAATAATGCCGGATTTTCCTTCCTGGGCCTTCACATACCTGATGATATCGCGCGTAATATTTTTGGTTTTCGGACGGATCTCATAATACAGATTGGGCCTGTTAAAGGATGATATGAAGCGATTGGACTCCATCATCTGCAGGTTTTTCTGGATGTCCTGCTGTACTTTGGGTGTGGCGGTGGCGGTGAGTGCAATTACAGGCACTCTTTTATCCAGCGCATCGATAATAGGCCGCAATCGACGGTACTCGGGACGAAAATCGTGCCCCCATTCCGATATGCAGTGGGCTTCATCTACGGCAAAAAAGGAAATGGGGATTGATTTGAGAAACTCAACGTTCTCTTCTTTGGTCAGTGACTCAGGGGCGACGTACAACAGCTTTGTCAGCCCGCTGGTCAGGTCACTTTTCACCTGGGTTACCTCGGCCCTTGATAACGATGAATTGAGCACATGGGCAATGCCATCGTATGAGGCAAAGTTCCGGATGGCATCCACCTGATTTTTCATCAGTGCAATCAGGGGCGAAACAATAATTGCCGTACCCTCTCCTATCAACGCGGGAAGCTGATAACACATAGACTTACCACCCCCGGTTGGCATAATGACAAAAGTATCGTTGCCATCCAGCAAACTTTTTACGACGGCTTCCTGGTCACCCTTGAATGCACCGTAACCAAAAATCTGCTTTAGCAGCTCACGCAGAGATACACTGCTATTGACCTCCATAGTTATGAAATATTGATATTACAAAGTAAATCCCCTAATAAACAGGCAATTGTGCGTTTTTGTTGCAACATCTGAAAGATTTTTCCGTTATTGGGAAAAATCATGTAGGTTTGTAGTGTAAATTTAATAATTAAAAACCTAATTTACACAATACTTTTTCAATTTTTATTCAGTGAATACACCCGAAGAGATAAAGCAGATTGCCTTGTTCACTATAAAGGATGAATATCTTGCCATAAAACAACTAGAAAACTATATTGATGATGCTTTTGTTCAGGCGGTGGAGCAAATTTTGCACTGTCGGGGCCGGATCGTGATCACCGGTATAGGAAAAAGTGCCATCATCGCGGGAAAAATTGTCGCTACTTTTAATTCAACCGGCACCCCGGCCATTTTTTTACATGCCGCGGATGCCATTCACGGAGATCTGGGCATCATTCAAGGTGAAGATATCGTGATATGCCTGAGCAACAGCGGCAATACTCCGGAGATCAAAGTACTCACACCCATGCTCAAAACCTTGGGTGCCTTGCTGATTGGTATGGTGGGCAACACGCAGTCTTATCTGGCAAGCCAGTCCGATATCGTCATAAACACGACTGTAGAACAGGAAGCTACGCCCGGCAACCCTGCACCCACATGCAGCACAACCGCACAACTGGTGATGGGCGATGCCCTGGCAATAGCCATTTTGCACTGCCGAGGCTTCTCAGCACAGGATTTTGCCCGTTATCACCCTGGGGGTTCCTTGGGAAAACAGCTTTACCTGAAAGCAGAAAACCTCTATCCCGCCAACGAGCGTCCGGCAGTATCGCCTGATGCGGATATCCGGTCGCTGATTGTAGAAATATCCGGCAAACGGCTTGGGGTTACCGCAGTACTCGAAAACAAACGTGTGGTTGGTATCATTACCGATGGAGACCTCAGGCGGATGCTCGAAAAAGGGCACGACATCGCACAGCTGAAGGCAAAAGACATCATGACCAAAAACCCAAAAACGATATCAGGAAAAACCCTTGCCGTGGATGCTTTACAAATCATGCGGCAAAACAATATTACACAGCTCCTGGTAATGGATAACGGAGAATACATGGGCGTCGTGCACCTCCATGATATCC
>SKTQ01000257.1 GCA_007122505.1 Bacteroidales bacterium
TATCCATTTTGGGTATGGAAATGTAAAGGATTCCATTGTCGTATTTTGCCTTAATATTTTCGGCATCTACGGTTTTGGGTATGGAGAAGGAGCGGGTAAAGGCTTCCATCTCAAACTCGCGGCGCAGGTATTCCACATCCGGCTTTTCCTTGTCTTCTTCTTTTTTCTCATAGAATACAGACAAAACGTTCTCTTCCATCTCCATCCGGAAGTCTTCTTTATTCAGGCCGGGTACAGCCAGTTGAATTTCAAAGCTATTTTCATCTTCCAGAATGTTCGTTGTAGGAATACCGCCATAATTTCTTTCAAATCCTGTCTGAAAACCTTTTTCAAACATGTCGTCAAAAATGTTGGACCTCACTGGTCGTTTATGCCATCTGATAATTGTCATGGTTTTTCCTCCTTGTTTTTTTGTGAAACTTGGGTTTTGTTTTTACTTTGGCAAAAGATGTTCCGATCCTGCTTTTTTAAAAAATGTGGCCAAATTGGCCGAAAAACATCCGGATTAAGCTCCTGAGTCGCTATTTTTATGCCAAAATGGCGTGTGTGGGTTTTTTTTCTGCATTATATTTTTATTTCTTTATCTTTGAATTGGCCGATTGCTATAGCCATTTATGAGCATATGGCCGGATCAACCGGACAGAAACAGTTTTTTGGGCTGATATTTTTCAGATTATGGAATCAGGGAGTGGTCAAGAGCTTCAAATCAGGTTGATTGCCGATCCTTTGGCTTATTACACAGCCATGTTGAGCGATATTAACCGTGCACGAGAATACATTTTCCTTGAGATATACCGTTTTCGCAATGACCCCATTGGAATACGGTTTCGAGATAATCTGATCAAAAAATGCCGTGAAGGTGTAAAGGTTCGTTTGCTGCTTGATTCGTGGGGCGCCGCTTCCGGGCTTGCCTTCTTTCAGGAGCTGATAGAGGCCGGTGGAGAGTTGCGCTTTTTTAAGAAAATCAAGCTAAACTGGGACGCTTTTACCAGGAGCCATCGGCGCGATCACCGGAAAATACTGGTGATCGACGATGAAGTAACCTGGATTGGCTCGGCAAACATTGCCGGATACTCGCTGAACTGGCGAGAGTCCATGTTCCGTATCAAAGGGGCTATCGCAAAGCCTTTTAAACGAATCATTTCCCAGAATTACAACATATACAACAAATATTTTTACGACAAGCTTTCGTATACGCGTTTGATTAAATTTAACGGGCTCGAAATCATTCGCGACGTTCCGTCTATTGCCTTCCAGCCTGTGAAAAAGAAGTTTCTGGAACTCATCCAGGCGGCCACAAAAGAGATCGTGATCGAAACCCCCTATTTCCTGCCGGGCAGCAGCTTGCGAAAAGCATTGATGGATGCAGCCATGCGCGGTGTGAATGTGTATGTGCATATCCCAAAAAAATCGGATGTAGGCATTATGGATGTCCTATCGTCCAAATACCTGGGAGAGATGGCGGAAAAAGGGGTGCAATTCTTTTTTTATCTTCCGCAAAATCTGCATGCGAAGATGTTTTTATCTGACAGAAAGTACTTTGTTGTCGGTTCTTCCAACTTTGATTATCGCAGCTTGCGATATCAGCATGAAATCTGTCTGGCCGGTGAACACAAAAGCCTTGTCAGGCAGATGATCAGCCACATGAACGAAACCCGCCGGTCGTCCGAGGCATTCGATTATGAGAGATGGATGCAGCGGCCTGTGATACAACGGTTTTTTGAGTGGTTGCTTGTTCCACTAAGACATTTATTTTAGGTTTCCTGTGGCAATTATGGCTTGATGAAACAGAAGAGGGCCCTGATATATGATTTTGTCAGAGAGGTGAGCTTTTTTTTCTTTTTCATGTGTGTTTTCCAGATTTGCTTGCTACTTTTTTTTATTTTTGAGGCTTGTAACCCCAAAGCCACTGTCCTATGTTGAAAAACCTCACCCAGCTCCATGAAATGGCCCGTTCTCACAGCCGCAGGCGCCTTGTACTGGCCGCGGCCCACGACGCACATGCGCTTGGTGCCGTTGTCAATGCTCATCATAACAATTTGATTGAAGGTATTCTTATTGGAGATGAAAAACTTATCCGGGAAATTGCCGATCAGCATAGCTTTGACCTGACTGCATTTACCCTGGTTCATCAGCCTGACAATGCCGACGCCGCGGCGGCAGCCGTAAAAATGGTGCGCAACAGGGAAGCGGATGTGTTGATGAAAGGAAACCTGGGCACGGCCGTTCTGTTGAAAGCGGTGTTAAACAAAGAATACGGATTGCGCACAGGGGAGCAGATTTCTCACCTTGCCCTGTTTGAAGCAGAAAAATACCACAAACTTGTTGGTTTAACCGATGCCGCCATGAACATCGCACCCGAACTGATGGAAAAAGTCAGCATCATCAAAAATGCCGTAGGCTATTTCCGCAAGCTGGGAATAGATAAACCGAAAGTGGCCATCCTCAGCGCCGTCGAAACGGTAAACCCTGCCATGAAGTCAAGCATGGAGGCCGCAACTATCTCTAAAATGGCTGATCGTGGTCAGATAAAGAACTGTATCATCGACGGGCCACTTGCTTTCGACAATGCCATCAGCAAAAAAAGTGCTGATCTGAAAGGCATATCAAGCCCTGTAGCCGGCGATGCCGACATTCTGGTGCCAGACAACATCGATGCGGCAAACGCGCTTTACAAGGCATTTATTTACTTTGCGGGGGCAAGTTGCGCAGCCGTTATACTTGGCGCAGCAGCACCCATCGTGCTTACCTCACGGGCCGACACCGACGAAACAAAGCTGAACAGTATAGCCCTGGCCGCAGCCGTTAGCGAAAAATAATTCAGACCAGATAAACCCTTGTTGCATCAACCATAAGTAATTTTCATAACCCTTTCAACAAAAACAACCACATGGTAAAAGAATTGATACTGGCCATCAACCCCGGTTCCACATCAACAAAGATTGCTGTATTTCAAAACACCAAGGAAGTGTTTCTGAAAAATATCAAACATTCGTCGGAGGAGCTGGGTGGTTTCGAAAAAATTACCGATCAATACAGCTTTCGGAAGAAAATCGTCCTGGAAGAGCTGGAAAGTGCTTCTTTCAATATCACTTCCATTAAGGTGATCGTTGGTCGCGGGGGGCTTGTAAAGCCTATTCCATCAGGTGTTTACGAAGTAAATGAGCGGCTCATGGAAGATTTACAGATTGGTATGCTGGGTGAGCATGCAAGCAATCTCGGGGGATTAATTGCCCAGGATATTGCAAGCACCATCCCCGGGGCAAAAGCCTATATTGCCGACCCTGTGGTTGTTGATGAGCTCGATGATATTGCCCGTATTTCCGGTCATCCGTTATTCGAGCGAATTTCCATTTTCCATGCCCTGAACCAAAAAGCGATTGCCCGTCAGCATGCTAAATCCGTTTCAAAAAGTTATGAAGAGATGAACCTTGTTGTGGCCCATCTTGGCGGAGGTATCAGCGTGGGCGCCCATCATAAAGGCCGTGTGATCGATGTGAACCAGGCCCTTGACGGTGAAGGCCCGTTTTCTCCGGAACGCACCGGTACCTTGCCGGTTGGCGCACTGGTCGATCTTTGTTTCAGCGGACAATATTCAAAGGAAAAAATCAAGAAAATGATCACCGGGCAGGGTGGCCTGGTGGCCTATCTGTGCACCAACGACGCCTATGAGGTGGAAAAACGTGCCAAGGCCGGCGACAGCAAAGCGCAACTGATTCAGGATGCCATGGCTTACCAGGTGGCCAAAGAGATCGGGGCTATGTCAACAGTACTAAAAGGAGACGTGGATGCCATTCTGCTTACCGGCGGCATTGCCTATGGTAAACCTTTTGTGGAAGCTGTTTCAGAGAGAGTACGACACATTTCTCCGGTTTATATATATCCCGGTGAGGACGAAATGCGGGCACTTGCCATGAATGCGCTGATGGTGTTTAACGGAGAGGTTGAGCCTCTGGTGTACAAATAATCAAGCTATTTATCCTTATTCTCTGCAGCAGGAAGTGTGAAAACAAACTCACTTCCCTCCTCTTCTTTTGAATAAAACCAAATATTTCCGCCAAAACCCTCAATGATGTTTTTAACTATGGAAAGCCCCAGCCCCATTCCTTTGGCCTTGGTGGTGAAATAGGGGTCGAAGACTTTTTCTTTTTTATTATCGGGTATGCCGCAGCCTTTGTCAGAAATGGCTATCCTGAAAAATTCGTCCTCTACGGAACAACGTACATGTATATAGGCCTTTTCCTTCCTGTCATAAGATTGTATGGCGTTTTTGATAAGGTTGTTGAAAACGCGCAGCAACTGGCTCCTGTCCACATAAACATGTAAGGGTTCTGTCCCGGGGGGCATCTCAGTAACCATTTCAATCTTCTCAAGATCCTTGTACAGATCCAGCACCTCAGGAATGACTGACCGCAGGTCTATATAATCGTTTTTGGTCATCGGCATTTTTGCAAAATCACTAAATTCACGTGCGATCACCGACATATTGTCAATTTGCTCAATCATGGTTTTCGTAAACCGTTCCAACCTGTTGTCCCAGTCAGGCACTTTTTCTTTCCAGGCCTTTTGGAGGTATTGCACGCTGAGTTTCATGGGTGTAAGCGGGTTCTTTATTTCGTGGGCAACCTGCCTGGCCATTTCACGCCACGCGGTCTCTCTTTCGCTGCGGGCCAGGAGCTCGGCACTGATGGCAAGCTCATCAATCATACGGTTATATTCGCTTATCAGGCTACCTATTTCATCTTCGCGGTTCCATTCAATTTTTTGATTGGCTTTTCCGAGCTGCAGGCGCGCCAGGTTATCGCGGATCACCTGCATAGGCTTGGTGATGTAGTTCGACACAAAAAGGGCCAGGACAATGGCAAGAACCACCATCAACAAATAGATGTTGATAAATGCCACCAGGAAATAGGTAACTTCATTGCGCAGTTCGCTTTGCTTGGCAAAATACGGCAAGTTCAGATAGGCAATCACACGATTGTACCTGTTGTAAACAGGGGTGTAGGCCGATAAATACTCCAGCTTTCCGATTTTCTCGCTATGAATGAACTGGCTGCGGTGCTCTTTCTTCATTTGATGATAGGCAATGGGATTCATTTTGCGCCCCACAAGACCTTCTTCAAAAACTTTTGGCCGGCTCGATGCAATTAGCTGCCCCTGTTGATTATACAGGTTAATGTCGGTGAAAAATACATGCGAATAGCCCAACAATAAATCATAAAGAAAGTACTCCATGGTTTTGTCCAGGTATGTGTGGGCTGCCAGGTCGGCCTCCAGCTCAAGCAATACACTGATGGTTTTCTCATTAAGGAAAGAATGTGTCTTGTTTTGGTATATATTATAGAGAAACCATGCGGAAGCACCCCCCATTGTCAGTGCAGAAACGACCAGTATAATGATCATGGAATATTGTATGCGCCGCCTGAAGTTGATCTTAAAAAAAGTGGATGAATCTCTTGTGCTGAAAAGCAACCAAAAAACGATAATCAGTATAAAAAATGATATAAACAGGTATGAAAACGGAGCCAGTGCTTCCAAAAAGGTGGTTTTTGGACGGCTCACAATATAAATGGTTTCCGCGTCTTTTTTGTATATTAAATGAGTGTACCCGTCAAAATCTAGAAAAGTAAATTCATTCTCCACCTCTCCAAACACTGAAAAATTCACGTGATACATATAAGGTCCCGATTCATTTACGAGAAGCTCGTTCTTGTATACTGCGTAGCTGTAATTTATTAACTCACGGTTAATATCTATTGCTTCGTCTATCAATAATTCAGGAAAGCCCATATCCCTGGTGATGATCTTAGAATCAAATTCCACATACATATGATATTCGGCATGGGGCTCATCCTCATGTTTGCCAATTTTCATTTTAAGGATATAGCTGTTGCGCCCTGTATCGTTGTCAAGATAGATGAATCTTTCGCTAAGTGTTTGTTTTCCAAATGCTTGTATATATTGGCTGAAAAACAGGGCGCATTCTATTTCTACATTGTCGGGTTTGATCAAAAGCAATTCATCAGGTACACACACGGTGACCTGTATGTCATACTTGGCCCAGAAATCATAGAAGTAGTGGTATTGTAAATAATTCAAAATCAGGGCATCATTATATGGGTCACGGCGTATAAGGTTTTGTAGTTGATTGTCTTTAAAGAGGGCTTCCTCTATTTCAAGGAAAAGAAATTCAGCGACCGGGTCTTGTTCAAAGGCCAACTGCAATGCCAGGGTTTTTCTTTTTTCCCTGTCTTTTTCTTCGTTGAATTGATAAAGGGCAAACGTGGATATAATTGAGAAGAGGAAAAGGGAAATAACCAATGCGGTAAATCCTTTTTGAGGAAATGTTGATCTTTGATCCAGCTCATAAACGATGATGGCGGCTATTGTCAAAAGAAAAAGCAGGGGCAGGAAGCCGTAAAGCAACCAGGTTGTTGTAAAAAGTAAGATCAGCGAGGCTGCGCAGGTGATCCAAAAATGTTTTCTGCTTATGATGATTCTTTTCGCGAGCCGGCAAAGCACTACGCTATAAAAAAACAGTGCAAAAAAGACCAGGCCAATGATAAGAAAGCCAACCAGGTTATAAATATCCAGGGTAAAAATAAACTGGACATCCAGGGTAAGGTGCGAATTGATAACCAGTCCTTCTATAAGGTATAAAGACAATCCGCAGATCAAATAGATGGTCGTAAACAGCAAAAATCCCCTGAAAATTGCTGTTTCTTTTTTGGTTGCCGGTTTTATTTCAATGTTTCTGTAATTATAGAACAGGAAATAACCAAGTACAGTAATAACGGCAACATTCAGTAACAGGTCTCCTAATGATGGAAACAGGTCTGACGTGGCATACATTTCGGGTGAAAACAAGGTGCCTTCATAAAAAACACCGGGTATGCCGAAAAGAAAGGAAACAGCACGAAAGAACAGCAATGTTAGTCCAAAACCCAGGGTGGCAAGTAATCTTTTTCCGCTGTGAAACAGGTTTGAATAATAGCGGAACGAAAAAAACACCACCATAAGCATGGACAATACGGCAATCAGCGCAGAAGCTATATGAATTGTTTTTATGGTTTGCACCAGTGCAGCCTCCCTGCGCAAAACCATAGAGAAGAGGTATTCATCATTTAAGTTATAAACAGGCCAACCCAGGTCTGGCCTGTCCGAAAGGAAAAAAAGTTCTTCAATGTCAGGTAGTTGTTGATGAAATCGATTGACCAGGAATCTGTTTTGATACCTGTATTGTTCTTTTATGAGGTGATAGGCAACAAAAACAGTGTTCTCAATTTCCCGTTTTTGAAAAAGATACCATCCGTTTTTTTTCTGAATGGCCCCCCTGTCTTTTTGAGGCACTTGATTGTTTACAAGTGGTATTATATTGGTTGACCAAAAGATCAGTTCATCATCATCGTAAACATGATATATGATGCCTTGGTTTTTAAAGTCTTTTTTGTATTCCAGGATGCGGTTTTTTTGAATAACAGACTCCCCTTCCGAAATGAGGTATTGCTGGATAAATTCATTGATGTGCTCATTGAGGCGGGCTTCTCGGTTATGCAGGGAGCCGCGAAACCGTTCTACAATTTTTTCACTATCGCTGGTTGTATGTCGAACCTGGTATAACACGGCCGCCGTTGCCAGTACAATAATCGCCCAAAGTATTTGTGTGAGATATCGCCTTAAATCTGGATTTTGCATCGCTTAAAGAAATGTATTGTGCTAAGTTAAGGAATAAATCCGTTTCACCTATGCCATCAAAACATATACCATCTTCTGAAGGAAGGCTCGCTGCTTTTCCGGCAAAGTGTTTATCCAACTGTCTGTTCGGGGCGACCCCAAACCATGATCATCAGACTGATGTTACTCGGTTTTTTTGAACACATATACCTCTCCCGACCAGGGTGTTCTTTTGAGCAATGCCGAGAAATTGGAGGCTGAGGCAATGGTTGCTGCCTTCACAATACCGCTGATAGAAAGCTTTGTTTTCCCTGGGTTCAGGCCTGTTTGCTCTTGCTTTTTGTGTTTTTCGCTGAGCAACGCAATGTAGTAGCTGTCAAAAGGCAGCCCGTGTTTGCCTTCAAATGTGAAGCCTTTTTTAACAATAGAGGAAACCAATGTATCAGGAGTAAAATGATACAAGTGCCGGGGTACGTCGTAAGCCGCCCAATATCTCCCATAATGATTTGCGTCTTTGCTTGTTGACACCGGCACTGCTATCACCAGAACACCGTTTTTGTTTAAAAAGTCATGCAGCGTATCAATGATTTCAGGATATTCGTGCATGTGTTCCAGAACATGCCAAAGAGTTATGAAATCAGGTTTTGTGTGTGTAATTGTATCCCGCAGATCCTCCATTGTGCACAACACGCGAACACCTTTTTGCTGTGCTTTTGACGCAGCCTCCTTGCCGGGTTCATACCCTATTGCGTTATAGCCTTTTTTTTCGGCGGCAAGCAAAAAATCTCCGGTACCACAGCCAAAGTCCAGAAGCGTTTGCTCCTGGTTTTTGCTGTGTTTTCCGATCATTTTCACTTTTCTGCTAAGCATAATAAGCTTTGCATACTGATAAGCCTTATCCATAAGGCTGCTTTTTCTATCTGTATGCGAAATGTAATCTTCAGAGTAATAATATGCCGCGATTTCCTTCTTTGATGGCCTGGGGTTAGTGAAACGCAACCGGCAGTTTTCACACTCAACAACCTGAAACAAATCCATTGTCAGCAGGTAGTCTCTGCAAACCTCCTTTGAGCCATCGGGTTTTTTCCAACCACATACAGGACAATGATCCAGTAGTTCCATTTGGGTTTTTTTCAAAGACGCATCCAAATAATAATGGTTGTGTAAATATACATGTTTTTACAAGATGCCGGAAAGGGTAATACAAATGCACAGAACAATTCCGAAAAAGAAGACAGCATGGCCTGATTGACAGAAATTGTTTGTTTATACGGCACTCTGCCAAAAATTGTTCCACGTGGAACAATTTTTATCTTCCCAGATGCACCAGCAATACAGCTATGTCGGATGGGTTTATTCCGCTAATTCGGGAAGCATGCCCAATGGTTTGTGGTTTTATATTATTGAGTTTCTCCCTGGCTTCGTTACTCAATGCATGAATATTATTGTACTGTATGTGATTTCCGAGTGATAAATTATCTAAACGACTAATTTTATCTGCCATATCTTGTTCTTTTTCGATATAGCCACTGTATTTTATTTCTATTTCAGATGACTCGATGGCTTCTGCCAGAATCGTTCTTTCACTTTCCGCAATATCTGGCAATAACTCATGATTTTGCTTCATAAGGGTTGCTAGGCCAATCTGGGGGCGTAACAACAAGTTTCCATATTTGGTTTTATGCTGAATAGGAGCTGTTCCGGCTTTTTCCAATAATGTGTTTATTTTATCGGGTTCGGCGCTTATCGTTTTGAGTTTATACTTTATTTGCTCAATGATCTCCATTTTTCGTTTCAGCCTGTCCTTTCTATCGTTTTCAACCAATCCTATTTCTCTTCCAAGGGGTGTTAATCTTTGATCTGCATTGTCCTGCCGTAACAATATCCGAAATTCAGCTCGACTGGTAAACATTCTGTAAGGTTCTTTAGTCCCTTTTGTTATCAGATCATCTATGAGTACTCCGATATAGGCTTCAGATCTCTTCAATACAAATGAATTCTCATTCATTCTCCTTCTGTGGGCATTGATTCCGGCCATTAAACCCTGGCAAGCCGCTTCTTCATATCCTGTTGTGCCATTTACCTGGCCAGCAAAGAAAAGTCCTGACACCAGTTTGCTTTCAAGGTTCGGCTTTAGCTGCGTTGGTGGAAAGTAATCATATTCAATAGCATATCCGGGTTTCGTGATTCGTGCATGTCTAAAACCGGGTACTTCTTTTAATGCACGATATTGAATATCTAATGGCAAGCTGGATGAAAACCCATTTATATAAAATTCATTGGTATTTCTCCCCTCCGGCTCAATGAATAATTGATGCCTTTCCCTTTCAGAAAATCTTTCTATTTTGTCTTCTATTGAAGGGCAATACCTGGGACCGCTACCCTGGATTCGTCCGGCAAACAGTGGGGAATCTTCAAAGCCCTCCCGCAGAATGTTATGTGATGCCTCGTTGGTATGTACCAGATAGCAGCTTAACTGATTTTCAAGCAGTGGTGTATTAATAAAAGAAAACTTTCCTGGTTCGGCGTCTCCGGGTTGTTCTGTAAGAGAACAAAAATCAATGCTACGTCCGTCAACCCGAACAGGGGTTCCGGTTTTTAATCTTTCACTATCAATGCCAAGCGAAATAATGGATTCAGTAAGTCCTGAAGAGTTGGACTCACCCAGTCTTCCACCATACGTTGATTTCCTGCCTATGTGAATTTTTCCATTGAGAAAGGTCCCGCTGGTAATGATTACCTGTTCTGAATATATTTCCCCTGCAAATGCTGCAACAACTCCCTTTACGTTTTTTTTGTCATCCGTAATAACGTTTGTTACACTGTCCTGCCAAATATGAACATTGTCAATAGACATTAAGATCTGTTGCCACTTTTGGGCAAACATATTGCGATCGCTTTGCGCCCTGGGCGACCACATGGCAGGTCCTTTGCTGCGATTGAGCATTCTGAACTGAATCATTGTGTGATCCGTAACGATACCTGAATATCCGCCCAAAGCATCTATTTCTCTAATAATCTGGCCTTTGGCTATACCTCCCATAGCCGGATTGCACGACATTTGCGCTATGGTAGAAAGATTCAGTGTGATAAGCAACACCGAAGAGCCCAATCGTGCAGCAGCTGCAGCGGCTTCACAACCTGCATGCCCCCCTCCTATCACTATAACATCATAATGTCTAAATATCATGATATGTCTGTTTCTCTATAGCAAAGATAGGTAATAATCCTCTTTTTCATTCATAATCTCTTTCTCTGCAGGGGTTTTATCTTTGTAACCAGCCAGGTGCAGTACCCCGTGCGCCATTACCCGGTAAAGCTCTGTAAGCATGTTTTGCTGATATTTTTCGGCGTTTTCCCTTACCCTGTCAACACTGATAAATATATCACCACTGAGACTGTTTAACTCTTCTGTGTAGTCGAACGTGATCGTATCGGTATAGTCTTGATGGTTTAAAAATTCTTGATTGATTTCCAACAAATGATCGTCCGTACAAAAAACAAACTGTATCTGTCCCAAGGTCTTTGATTCCAGGGAAATAATTTGTTTTGTAAGCTTTAGTGCTTTCTGATTGCAGAAACCTTGGACATGGGTACCTTCAAAGTGAAAAGAGATTTCCGGGTCGGAGGAAAATAGCTGATTTACGCGCATACCATGTCGGCATAATACTTTTCAAGGAGTTGTATCCTTTGTAGTCCAAGCATCTCATTAATACCGGTAACCCGGAAGAATAAAGTGATGCTTTGTTTATCCTGGTTTAATAAAATCTTGTCTGCAAGGCGCATGAGTATATGCATGACGGCCGTGTCTTCTTCTATTCCATCCATTTGCGGCTCATGATTTCCGAACATATTCGCCCTTTCATACAGGCGGGCCATATCCAGGAATTTATCACGAAGCTTGACATGGAAATACAAGCCATTTTTGTCTTTATTGAAAAATATATGCATTTCCTTTGCCGCTTCTGTGCTTGTAACGCTTTCTTCAAGATCGCATAAAAGACTCAATGCCGAAAGAATATTCGCATAATATTGATCGAAAATATAAAAATCATCGCATATTTTTTCAACAAACAATTCCAGTTGATTGATCCGGTCTTCGCCTCCTGTTAAAACCAGATTCCTTTGCAAATGACTGTTTTTCATATTATTCAACGCGTAAAAAATACTGTTCAACAAGTGTTCTGTAAAAGGGCCGAAGGCCCGGGGGCATACTCCTCAGCATTTCGACTTCTCTTTCTCTTATTCTATTATACTCAAAAATATCCTCAGGGTTACTAATTTCGTAATCTTCTGCGGTAGTTCCTTCGCGCCGTGCCTCCTGTTCTCTTTCCATTTCCGCTCTCTCGTGTTCCAGAAGCCTTGTAAGGATCCGTTCCTGCCGCATCATTGTTTGTTGTGATAGTTCTTTTCTGAGGAGATCCAGTTCGGTTCTTTCCATGTCTCTTTGTATCTGTTCAAGTTCCCTGTTGGTTCCAGTACCATCACCCCCCATTTCATCTGCCATTTCTCTTAATCTGTTTCGTATAGCTTCTTGTTCGGCGGCCATCCGGGCCATTTGTTCACTGAGGCTCATTGGTGATTCACCTGCTTCTCCGGGCATAGGTTCAAAGCCCTGCCTCATTTGCTCGAGCATCTGGTTCATTTGCTCCTGCATCTGCCTGAGGTTTTGGAAAGACTGACCCCCTGGTCCTTGCTGATCGTCATCGCCCATGCCCATTCCCATGGCCATTTGTTGCTGAACATCCTGCAGGCTTTCGTTTAGCAGCAATGCCAGGTTATTGATATGGGTCATCACAAGTTGTTGCCGGCTTGCTCCCTGATGTCTGCGTCGGTTTATGAGCATGTGTATCCCTTGATCCAGGTGCATATTGATCTCAGCAATTTCCCGGTTAACGTATGATTGTATGGCGATTTGCCTTTTGCTCAAAGCTATCAGTGAGTCTTCAATCATCTTCATGTCGCTTTGAATTTTCCTTTGCTCCCTGATCAGTTCTGTATATCTTGGATCATTTACATTGGCCTGCCTTGTTAACGTCATCAGGTCTTCCTGCGCAAAGCTGGAGCGAAGCAGGTTTTCCAGTATTTGCCTGATAGCCCTCGCATCTTCTGCCAGTGCATCCTGAAAAATTTGCTGTTGCATCTGCTGCAGGTCTTGCGACAGTCCCCTCATTTTTTGTCCGGCATCATCCATAAATGGTGCAGCATTTTGCATATCCTGCATCATCATTTGTTCCAGGGCATTTTGTATGTCTTCCATGATGGAGTCTTCCTGTCCCTTTGTATCCTGAATGTCTTTCGGCCTGCTCAACATTTCATTTGTTTCCCTGAACTCCTCCAACATGTCTTTGATATTTTCAAAAGCATCTCCAATATCTTCCTGTTTTTGGGTAGATTCTTCAGGATTTTGATCAGCGCCTCCCTCCTGTACTTCTTCACTCAGTTCGCTTTGCTCCTCTGCCAATTGTTCCAAACGATCTATGCTTTCCTGCAAGAGCCTTTCCATGGCAAATTGTCTGAACATTTCCAAAGCCCTGTCAAGCTGGAGCTCCATGTCCCTGAATTCAAAGTCCATCCTGTCAAGCATTTCATATATATCATCGCGATTCATGTTTTCAAGTTCCTGCTGGATCTGGTCAAACAAATCCCTCATTTCATCACTTAAAACCTCATCAAAAAGCTTTTGCAACTCCTCCTGTTTTTGTTTGATCCTTTCATTTGTTTCCCTGAATTGCTCAGAACGGGTTTCAGAATCCTTTTTCTGCCGGGAGAGCTCATCCATTTTTTGTTCCATTTGTTTTCTTTTCTCCAGCAGCTCCTGCAGTGCTTCCCTTTCTTCCCATCCGACACGGTCTGTTTCCAGCAAACGTTTACGCAATTCATCTATCTGATCCCGGGCATCGCGCACCTCCCCTGCACCGTCACTCAAACCTTCCTTTATTTCCTCTTCTGTCTTTCGGCGATCTGCCAGTATTTCTTCCTCTGTAGGAATATAATAAGTAAACAGTTGACTCCTTGCACTTTTAGGTCCATTTATTCTGTCGTTATCGTAAACCTGAAAATAAACTTCTACGGTTTCTCCGGGTTTCACGTACACACTGTTCAAGTCAAAGTAGTGGTAAAAGGTTTGGTTGCGTAAATAAGGGTCTATGTCAAGCCGTTCCGAAAAGAATTCTACTTGCTCTCCCCTGTTTATCTGTGCCTGGTCCATTATCCTGTAATAAAATTGAAGACCTGTAAACCCAAAGTCATCACTGATAGTACCACGGTAAAACAGGTGGGCAAGCAAATTTTGATCCCTGTGTTCCTCGACTGCTATCCTGGGGTAAGCATCTTGTTGCACGTTTACAAAATAGCTCAAACTGTCACCTTTACCGTGTTGTGTATCATAAGCAAAAACCTGGTATTTGAAAGACGCATCCGCATATGTTTCTACACGAAACTGGCCCTCTCTGATTTTTTCAGCAGGTATTTCATCGCCGTCTTTATAGAAAACCATTTCACTTTGTTGGTTGGTAAAGAAATCCCATGTTATTTCGGCGCCCCTTATGGCAAGGAGGTCGCCCATATTTGTATAGGTCTCATCGGGAATATTGGTATATTCAGGTGAAACAATCCTTATATGAAAATGATGAAAAGATGCCTTTTCAAAAACTGAGATATAAAAGGGTCCGAATCTGTATCCCTGCGCTTCCAGAAAAAACTGGAGGTCATTTTGCAAATTTCTTATTGTGTGTTTGAACAGGCCATTATTAACAGAACTCATCCGGTAGCGATTTCCGTTTAGCATTAAAAAAGTTTCGCTTGGAAATATATCTCCACGGGCACTTACAACAATTTCCAAATCCTCGTTTTTAAATCCTGTATCTCCTGATTCTAAATGGAAAACAAAAGGAGTGGGTCTTTCAAAAAACACCTCGTACTGTACGATTCTTTGTGCCGGTTCCATAATAACAGCCGGTTGAATAAAAAAGAAACTGGCAATGATAACCAGCGGCACAAGCGAATAGGGCAAAAAGCGCAAATTGCCTTTGAGCGGTATCGCTTTTTGAAAAGGCAATACATTGGCTTGATTGGCTTTCTGGTCAATTCCGGCCATGATCAGCTGAACATTTTCAGGATTTTCATTTAGGAATTTTTTGAGCTGCAATACGTTGGTAACTTTATCGTTTAGCTCCTCAGGAAAGTGTTTGCCCAATATTTTTGATGCTTCTTCAGGACTGATTGTTTTACCTATTCTGATCATTCCCATGAATGGCATTATCACGTATCGTGTTAACACAAACAGGTTATAGGCAATGAAGGAATAAAAAAGAACAAACCTCACGTTGGTACTCAGGTAGCCAAAATATTCGATACCTACGAATACCAGGAAAAGGATAAACAATCCGGCGCCAAACAATAAGCTGCCCTTGATAAGCTGGTTCAGGTAATACCGTCTTATAAAGGCATCTATTTTTTTCAGCAGTATATCAAACGGTTGCATATATATTAAATTATTTAAGATGTATGAGTCACAAAGCTATTAACACAACGCTGCACCAATCCTTTTATGGCGGGTGCAATCTGTAAAATTACAAAAAATCATTTCATTGTCATTTTAAAAAACCTTAAATTGCAGCGTATTACAGTGTGCTCCGGTTTCATGTAAATAATCAAGAAGTTTAACCGCATAACCAGGCAATTATTTTATAGTCAACACGCGGTGTCATATTACTTTATTTTCAGGAAATGCAAATAATGAACACACACCTGGCCCTGTTGTTTGATCTAATATAATTGTTTCTGAGCATTTCAGCGATACGGATGTACATCATTCATGATTAAAAACGCTTTCACAAAAAAAATTGTTATATGTCAAAAAATAAAAAGGAAGTAAAAGACCATTTAGAAGAAAGGGTAACGGCGCTTTTTGAGTCGGATCCGAAACAGGTTTTGAATTACAAGCAGGTAGCCAAACGATTGGGTGATGAGGGGAAAAAACATAAGAAGTATTTATCGGGATTGCTTTATCAGCTTTCGGCGCAGGGTTTTCTTATTGAAGCTTACAAGGGCAAATTTAAATTAAGTCCTGCCCTTGCGGAGAAGAAAAAACAATTGGGGCCTTTTATCAAGGGCTATGTTGACATGAAACAAACCGGAAAAGCTTATGTGATCACTGATGACTTACTTGAGGATGTGCGGATATCTCCGAATAATACGGGTTATGCCCTGCATGAGGATTTCGTGAAGGTGAGGTTGTTTCCCCGCAGAAAGTCACAAAAAACGGAAGGTGAAATCGTTGAGGTGATTCGCAGGTCGAAAAACCGCTTTGTAGGCATTGTTGAACATACGGGTGATTATGCATTTTTGCTTGCCGATAACAAATCCATGCCCTACGATATTTTTATTCCTAAGGATGGTTTAAACGGCGCAAAGCATGGTGAGAAGGCCATTGTAGAGATTGTTGAATGGAAGCCTCCTTCCAAGAATCCTTTTGGGAAAGTGGTTGAAGTATTGGGCCAGCCTGGAGACAATGATGTGGAAATGCATGCCATTCTTGCCGAATATAACTTACCTGCCCGTTTTGAGAAGCATGTTGAAGATGCCGCTGCTAAAATACCTGTTGAAATAACAAGTAATGAGATCTCCAACAGGCGCGATTTTCGACCTGTCACCACATTCACTATTGACCCCGAGGATGCAAAAGACTTTGATGATGCTTTGTCTTTTCACAAAATATCGGATGATTGCTTCGAAGTTGGTGTCCATATTGCGGATGTCACCCACTATGTTCGACCAGAAAGTGTGCTCGACAAAGAAGCGGCCAACAGGGGAACATCCATATATTTGGTTGACAGAACCATTCCTATGTTGCCTGAAAAGCTTTCCAATGAGGTTTGCTCTTTGCGGCCCAATGAGGATAAACTGACATATTCTGTTGTTTTTACCCTGAATTCCAAAGGCAAGATCATTGAAGTTTGGGATGGCAAAACCATCATCAACAGCGATAAACGTTTTCATTATGAAGAAGTACAGGAAATCCTTGAATCGGAAAGCGGTATTTATGCGGATGAATTGGCCACCATCAATGGGTTTGCCAAAGCATTCAGGCAGAAAAGGATGCGGGAGGGTGCCATTGATTTTGACCGCCAGGAGGTAAAGTTCAGGCTTGATGAATCAGGGAAGCCCATTGACGTGTATTTTCGCGAAAGCAAAGATGCCCATAAGCTGATTGAAGAGTTCATGCTGGCGGCAAATAAGCATGTGGCCGAAAAGATTGGCCGGACAAGGGGGCGGCAAAAAGCAAAAACTTTTGTTTACCGCATACATGATGTCCCAAACCCGGAAAAATTAAATACCCTGGCCAATTTTGTTGAGAAGTTCGGCTATAAGATTAAAACCGACACCCGTGCAAACATCTCCAGTTCTTTTAACAGGTTGCTCAAGGATTCACAAGGCAAGGGGGAGGAGAACCTGATTGAGACCCTGGCTATCCGTTCCATGGCCAAGGCTGAGTACAGCACGGTGAATATTGGTCATTATGGACTGGCTTTCAGCCATTATACACATTTTACCTCACCGATACGCAGGTATCCTGATATGATGGTTCATCGTTTGTTATTCGCATATGAACAAGGACAAAAATCTTTTCCAAAAGATCCCTTTGAAGAACAGTGCCAGCATTCATCGGAAATGGAAAAAAGGGCACAGGAGGCTGAGCGTGAATCCATCAAATACAAGCAGGTCGAATATATGGCAGATAAGGTTGGTCAGGAATTTGACGGTTTGATTTCCGGAGTGTCCAAATGGGGTATTTATGTTGAGATTAAGGAAAACAAATGTGAGGGGATGATTCGTTTAAGCGATATGGATGAGGATTATTATTATCTTGATGAAGACAACTACAGGGTGCTGGGATTTAATACGCGGATTGAATACAAATTGGGTAATCCTGTTCGTATCCGCATCAAACGTGCTGATTTCCTTAAAAAAGAATTGGATTTTGAACTTGTTGAATAAGGGAAAAAATAAAGACCGGCTGGTTAAACCAGCCGGTCTTTATTTTTTTGGGATGTTCAGTCAATTGCTGTGTGTCATCCGGATATCATCAGATCATATTCAATCTGCTGTAGAGTTCTTTGCGGTAGAGCCCACCGATGGGTAATACCTTCATTTTACCTTCAATTACAAGGTCCGGATATTTGATGGAGAATATCTTATCCAGGTTAACAATGAATGATCTGTGTATCCTGACAAAGTCTTTTGCCGGAAGTATTCTCACCATTTCTTTCATTGTGGTGTGCGTGGTATAACTATTATCTGCAGTGTTGATAACAACATAGTCCTTTAAAGCTTCCACATAATAAATGTCCTCGAAATTGATTTTATTCAGGCGGTAATCTGCTCTAACGAATATGGAATCCTTTGATTCTTTATTTTCGATGAGCGAATGATAGAGGTTTCTTTCTTTCTTTACCTCCTCGTCCTTTTCGTATTTATACAGAGCCATTTCGATGGTTGTATGCAGCTCTTTTTCTCTGTATGGTTTGATAATATACCCGTACGGTTCGGTGATTTTCGCTTTGTTTAGCGTAGTATCATCGGCATACGCGGTCAGAAAGACCACAGGAAGTGAAAATCTTTCCTTCACCTCTTTGGCAACTTCAATACCAGTCATTGTTCCTTTCAGCATGATGTCCATCAAAACAAGATCCGGACGATTTTCTTCCAGTTCTTTGATTGCTTTATCGCCGCTGTTAACGATAGCTGTTACATCATATCCCAAGCCTTTCAAGCTGCTCTGGATGTCTTTGGCAATGATGCTTTCATCTTCAACAATTAGAATTTTTGCTTTAGCCATATCTTTGGTTTTTTGGGTTATTTTTGTTTAACTGCTTAAATAACGCAATGAATGAACGATGATTCACAAGCAGAATTGCAAATCGCGATTATTTCGCTCAAAATTACATTATTTTTTATCAATCATCAATTTATACAAGTAACTTTTCAGAAATTTTAACAAGATTAACGAATTTTCATATCCAATCAGTAAGATATTTTAATATTTTTTATGATTTTACCGGTTAATAACCTTCCGGATTTAATTAAATATAACCTGGAATGATATTTATATGAACTTTTGCATATGTTATGAAACTTTCGTAGGCAAAATCAGGCCATGCTTAGTAAAAATAAGTTCCATGTAGCCTGCTTTTTCTTATTTTTTGGCTTGTTAGCCAAAATCGATTCCCGGAAAAAAAAGCAGCCGGATTATGTCTGTTGTTTTTGAACGTGATAATAATGATTATTATTTTAAAATAAATTCATCATCATCATTTTGTTTACATTGTTGGTAATTATTTATCAAAGCAGGTAAAAAACAAGTTATGAAATATTATGCACAGGATTTTAACCGGTTTATAAATAACAATGCTTTGATTTATAAATAAAAACAGCAGTTATTCACAGATTGTTTATAAACCGGTTTGTTAATAAAAAACTGGTTATTAACATTATTAGAAGAGTGCTTGTTTTGTTGAAAATTTGTCAATAATTATTTATAATTCGTCAACATAAATGCATTGTGAATACAAGAAGTTTTGTATTAGTCATATTTTGAAAAAAAGCAAGAATTTTTTTTCAGAAAATATGAACATTATATTAACATAACCATCTATTTCCTCTTGATAACTTACATGTTATTCAGAGTCAAAGATTAAATATGCATGCATATATGTTGAATAGTTTACTTATTCATACTATACAACCTGTGAAACAATGAAATGTAGTATCTTTGGAAAAAAGGTTTCTGAGAGAATATGTAAAAGTTTTTCACAATGCAGCAACATACAGAAAAAATAGGGTTAGGAAGTGATCATGCGGGTTATATTTTGAAGGAGTTGATGAAAGAAAAGCTGATTGAAAAAGGATTTGAGGTGATCGATTTTGGAGCTTATTCAGAACAAAGTGCTGATTATCCCGATCATGTTCATCCTTTATGCAGGGCCATTGAATCCGGAGAAATGGACAGGGGTATAGTTATGTGTGGCAGTGGGAATGGAGTCAGCATCACTGCAAACAAATATGCAGGCATCAGGGCGGCACTAAGCTGGGATGCTGAAATTGCCCGTTTGGCCCGTGCGCACAATAATGCAAATGTGCTGGCATTACCAGCCCGGTTTATTGCCCCGGGTGAAGCCCTGAAAGCTTTGGATACTTTTTTGGATACTGCTTTTGAAGGAGGAAGGCATGTAAAAAGGGTTGAAAAAATTCCTCCGGGACAATGAGAAATGATTTTAAAAAGGAACTTTAAAAATTGATCGGGGTCTGTTATGCACAATACCGCCGTGAAAACACACCAGGACTTTCTTGAGGCCAGTGAGCGGAAGGCTTTTGACAAAGAGCACCGGAAGATCATTGCCCACAATATGGCTGCTTACGAACGTGCGGCAATTCATGGGAAAGCGCAATTTACAAACCTGGAACTGGCACGGAAACGTGCCGCGGAAAAAAAACACAGCGCCATCGAACACTTGGAAGATAACCTTAAAACCTTTGAGCAACAGATCACACGAAAGGGCGCAACAGTTATTTGGGCACAGGATAAAATAGAAGCCAGGGAGGCTGTTCTGGAAATATTTAAGCAAAATTTTGTGACGGAAGTGGTTAAGTCAAAATCTATGGTGACTGAAGAAATTGGCCTGTCGGAGTTTTTGCTGAAAAACGGCATTGAATGTCTGGAAACCGATTTGGGTGAATACATTGTTCAGATATCCAATGACAAACCCTATCATATAGTTACACCCGCCATGCATCTTTCTGCCGCCGATGTTGCAAACATATTCCATAAGCAATTTGGACTGTCAGAAAAGGCTTCACCGGAAGAAATCACCAAGTTTGTCAGAGATACATTGCGGCCGAAGTTTATGCAGGCGCAAGCCGGAATAACCGGGGCAAACTTCCTTGTTGCTGACAACGGGGCTGTTTCCATTACTGAAAATGAGGGAAATGCCCTGTATAGCGTTGCTTTTCCCAAAATTCTCATCGTGATAGCCGGCATTGAAAAGCTGATCCCGAAAACTGCTGATCTGTCTCTCTTTTGGCCCCTGCTGGCAAGCCACGGTACAGGACAAAAGATCACGGCATACAACACCCTCCTTTATGGTCCAAGGGCTGAGGGTGAAACCGACGGACCGGAACAGATGTATGTGATTTTGCTTGATAACGGCAGAACCAACCTGCTTGCCCAAATTCCGCAGCGCCGCGCTCTTTCCTGCATTCGTTGCGGTGCATGTCTGAACGTATGTCCAGTTTACCGAAACATCGGCGGACATACCTATAACACCACCTATAGCGGACCAATTGGAGCTGTCAGCAGCCCTTTTCTATCCGGACAATTTGCTGAATATGTCCACCTAAGCTATGCATCAAGTCTCTGTGGCGCCTGCACCGACAGTTGTCCGGTTGCCATAGACCTGCACCACCAGTTACTTGAAAACAGGCAAATGGCCGTTAAAAACAGGCTGCCTGCATTTTCTGAACGCATGGGAATAAAGGCCTATAAAACCACCATGTCGAAATCCGGCCGGCTGCAGGCCGTCTCGCCATATGTTAAGAACATTGTTGCCCGGGTTTTTGTAAAAAAAGCATGGGGGCCAAGGCGGGTTCTTCCAAAGTTTGTCCGGAGCTTCAGGGAAAGGTTTGCCGAAAATGATAAGGGCCAATAAGAAAAAGCAGCAACCCTTTGCCCCTGAAGGCAAGTTTGACAGAAAACACAGGGGCAACTACATACGGAAACTTTCCAGAATATGGTATTCAGGGCCTTGTGGCCGCAGGATGCTTTCAAACAAATGAAAGTTTGATACCGTCACTTTTCCGAAGGCGGTGTCTTCGTATTCTCCAAGTAGCTCCTGAAGAGCAGATGTGTCTTCAAGATGCTTGATGCGTCCGATGGTTAAATGGGGTACAAACACTTTTTTATCGGGCAAATAACCCAATGGCTCCAGAGATTTGTTCACTGTACGATACAGTGTTTGCAAACCATGGGGCCGGTCAATTCCAAACCATAAAACCCTTGGCATGCGCGGGTTTCCGAAAGTCCCGCAACCATTGATACTAAACGAGACAGGGGAAGACAGCGCAGCTGCTTTTTGGAGGGACTGCACAATGGCATCCAGTTCACGGTTAGGCGTATCTCCAAAGAACTTCAGGGTAAGGTGCAGGTTTTCCGGCGCCACCCAATTTATGCGCTCTGTGGCCAACGATTCACGAAAATGATCCATGGTATCGGTGATCTCTTCAGAGGGCTGTATTTTAACTGCACAGAATAAGCGTTTCATACTAACAGGTTGTGTTTGCTGACAATCAATGACGCATATTTTTTTGGCCAAATTAATAAAAGATATTAATTTTGCAAACGCAAACGGGGAATTAGCTCAGTTGGCTAGAGCGTTTGGCTGGCAGCCAAAAGGTCACCGGTTCGAGCCCGGTATTCTCCACAAAGATCAGAAGAAAAAAATAAACGGTAATTAGTGGTTGGTTTTCCGCTAATTACTTTTTTTATACACAAACAGGCAAGGAGCCGTAATGTTACCCATTGAAGTACAGGAGTCTGTTAAAAAACTGCTAAGAGATTTCCGCGGGGAAGAGGTAGAAATTGCAGCGGTTTCATCCGTTGGTGGCGGCTGCATCAATGATGCGCACCGTGTGGAAACCGGGGCGGCTGCTTTTTTTGTTAAATACAATGATACAAAACGCTATCCCGGAATGTTTGCGGCTGAAGCTGCCGGACTGAAACTGTTAGCCACTGCAGGATCCGTCAGAATACCACAGGTAATCGGCTTTCACGATGCAAAGACCTACAGTACGCTGGTGCTGGAATACATACACAGTACTTCAAAAGCAACAGGATTTTGGGAAGCTTTTGGGAAGGGTCTTGCAAAACTTCACCGGCAAGAGCCTGAAGATGGACGGTTTGGCCTGGATCACCACAACTATATCGGCAGCCTGCCCCAGGAAAACACCAAACATACAGACTGGATTTCATTTTTTATCACCCGCCGGCTGGAGTACCAGCTTAAACTTGCTCGCGACAACGGCAGGGTGGGGAAGGAGTTCACCAAGATGTTCGAATCTCTCTACCGCTTTCTGCCCGATTTTTTTCCGGAAGAGCCCGCTTCTTTATTGCATGGCGACCTCTGGAGCGGCAATTTTATGACCGGAGAAACCGGAGAACCTGTGATCATAGACCCAGCCGTTTATTACGGCCACAGGTATATGGACCTGGGTATGAGCAAGCTTTTTGGCGGATTCGGACAAAGCTTCTACGACAGCTACGGGGATGCATATCCGTTGAACAAATCCTGGGAGCAGAGCATGGATATTGCCAACCTTTATCCACTGATGGTACATGTGAATTTGTTTGGCGGAGGATATCCGGCCAGCGTAAAATCAATCCTGCGGCGGTTTTCCTGAATCCATGCTTCCCATAGAAATGAAACATTTTAAGCAGATAAACGTAAAGTATAATAATTGGTGAAGAAGGGAAAGACTCTTGAATGACCGGCATAATGAACATATTTCCGGCAAGCTTCACAAAACGCAAAGCAGAAAGAAATGAGACAAAAAGAAATGTATTATTCCCACGATATTGA
>SKTQ01000211.1 GCA_007122505.1 Bacteroidales bacterium
TGATGAGGTATAAGTTAGTCATTCAACCGGAAGTATTTGATGATATTCAGGATGGAATTGACTGGTACAATTCGCGCCAAAAGGGATTGGGAAAAAGATTTTTCGATGCTGTAAAGCAGGAATACAAAACGCTACGGATTAATCCCGGATTTCAGGTGCGTTATGATGAAGTAAAATGCCTGCCGGTAAAGAAATTCCCATACATGATACACTATTACGTAATCGAAGAATCAAAGACTGTGGTGGTAATGGGTGTTATTAATACTTATTTGAATCCTGCCATATGGGAAAAACGAACAGGGAAAACTAAATAACCTATTTCTGTCAAGTGCCATAATGATTGGCACAATCTATTGTTTGTCTCAATATTTTTATCCATATTGGGAAAGGACACTCACAATTGAATTATTAGCAGTTATTAGCACTTGCCAAAACCCAAAAATATGGGAAGAAAAAACCTCCAGGAAATAATAGTGTGAGATATGTCAATAACAAATATCCTTTGATTTTTTCATTCGTGCATTCGTGGCAATTATTTTTCACTGCTGTCCGGAAAAAATGCACAATAACTCCTAAACGCTTGATTTATATCGTCCCTACGGGACTTAAAAGAATGGGGGGTTGTTTTTGATTCTACTAAGATTAGGCCCCTAACGGGGCTGCCCTGACAGGGACAAAATCCTGGCAGTATGGCATTATAGGGTATGTCCAGAAGTCCCGTTAGGCCGTAATACAATTTCGCCGGTTACATGCCGGACAGTAGGCATAAATTATATCGGATATCCTTTGATTTTTTCATTCGTGCATTCGTGGCAATTATTTTAAGCATTAAGGTATTAAGGAAAAAGAGAGGATATATACCCAAGCCCGATCTTATGACCACATTACAGTGGCTGGATATCGGTGAAAAAGAAGAAACGGAAAAACCTATGATGTTCCGGATCAAAAAATGGTAACGCCAAAATGTGCAAGCACCATATGCAAAATCAGTCCCAGCATAAACATCCCGCCAAACTTGCGGTTATGAACAAAAGCATAGGATGAATACCAGAGCGGCCAGGCATCTTTCGGATAATATGAAGGGCATTCTTCAGGGGTGGGTTTGGTAAACACCCGCCGGATGGTACCGAGATAAAAAGGCAATGCCACAAGAACCAGCAAAAGTGCCACGGAGAAGAAACCGGTAGCAATCAGATAGAAAACAACGAGGTATTGCAGGGCAAATAATACCAAGGTCGTTCTCCGGGCAGCCAAATGCCCGATAATCACCGGAAACGTTCTCACTTTTCTGGGTTTATCCCAGGGTATCTTGTCAATATGTTTCCCGAACAATACCGCTGTCGGGCCCAGAGCATATGGTAAACTTGCGATGGCTACATCCCATGACCAAAAACCTGTGATGGCAAGAAAACCACCGCCGATCATCATGGGCCCCCACACCACTACCACGAGGGGTTCACCCAAACCGATATGTTTAAGCGGCCAGTTGTAGGCAAAAAGAAGCACAACCCCCACCAGGAAAAACCATAAAACGGTTGTACCGGAAGCAATCACCAGCCAGATACCTGCAAGGGCTCCGATCAATGCGGTTAGAAATGCCATCCTGCGTGACTGCCCAAGGGACATGAAACCCTGCTCAACCGGCTGGGTGCCATACTGCGTGCGAAAAGCATTGTTTTTGTCAATGCCCCTCCGGTGATCGGTCAGATCGTTGAGGATATTGTTGGCAGCATGAGCCATCAGCAGGCCCACGAGCAATACTAAAAATCTTGTCCAGTCAAAATGGCCTGCCATCTGGGCATACATGCCGGCAATGATGCCTGCAAACAGGGTCATTAAAAGGACTGCAGCCCTGGTAGATATCAACCAGCGACTAAAAGGGTCAAGAGCGTCCCATTGTGCCTTGTCTTTCACGCGGGGTATGCCGGCAAGCGCTTTGCGCCACATACCTGTATCGGGTCTGAGCAATGTATATTTTTGTTGCATTTATTTATAGTTTTGAAATGGGATTTCTGTGTAAAACATCAAAAAAACAATAAAAACATCAAAAGGTTTGAAAAAAGGAAACAGAATCAGGCAGGGTAGTTTCTAAGAGTAAGGATTTCCTGCATTTGCTGCTGGTAATGTTCTGCCACACTCTTTGCTTTTTCAGCAAAGTCTTCTCCCTGTGAGGCGTATAAAACAGCCCTGGACACATTCACAAGGATTCCTGCATCCTTTGTTAGTGTTTTTGCAGCAATTTGCTGTAAATCACCACCCTGTGTTCCCACCCCGGGTATGAGCAGGAAATGCTCCGGAATGATTTCCCGGATCGAATCCAGCATTTCAGGATGAGTGGCGCCGACTACATACATGGTGTTTTCCAGATTACCCCACTTGGAGCTTTCTTCGATCACCAGTTCAAACAGCTTTTTCCAGTAGCAGGTTTTAATGCCCAGTTTTTCAAGCAATGTCGGTAATTGCGGTTGCAAAACCTGGAAATCAATGGAACCGGGGTTTGAAGTAAGGGCCAGTATAATCGCCCATTTCCCTTCATAAGAGAGAAAAGGTTTCACGGCATCATGACCCAGGTAGGGATTTACTGTAACCGCATCAAAGCCCAGATGTTCGAAAAAAGCGCCGGCATACTGAAGAGACGTATTACCAATATCGGCACGTTTGGCGTCGGCAATGGAGAAAACGGGTCCTTCGGGGTGCTCCGACAGGTATGCCATGGTTTTCTCCAGGCTTTTCCAGCCTTTGCTCCCACGGGCTTCATAAAAAGCCAGGTTTGGTTTATAAGCAACCGCGGCACCAATGGTGGCATCAATAATCATCCGGTTAAATGCAAAAACCGGATCATCGGGATATTTTTTTTGGATATGGACAGGAATACGCTCCGGGTCTGTATCTAACCCGACACAAAGAAAAGACTTCTTTTCCTTAATCAATTGAATGAGTTGCTGCCTGTTCATGTTATGAGGTTTCAGGATACACCTTCTTTAAGCTTTTCTGCATTTTCGGCAACCTGCAGCGCATCGATGATGTTCATAATGTCGCCGTCTATGATGGCCGATAAATTATAAAGTGTAAGTCCGATACGGTGATCGGTAACCCTACCCTGCGGAAAATTATATGTTCTGATTTTGGCTGACCTGTCACCGGTGGAGACCATGGTTTTTCTCTTGGACGCGATCTCATCCAGATACTTCTTGTATTCCATGTCAAAGATTCTGGAGCGGAGCACTTTCATGGCTTTCTCCATATTTTTGATCTGCGATTTCTGATCCTGACAGGAAACAACAATACCTGTTGGGACATGGGTTAAACGCACTGCCGAATAAGTGGTGTTTACAGACTGGCCGCCCGGACCGGAAGAACAAAAAGTTTCCTTTTTGATGTCGCCGGTTTTGAGTTCAATATCAAACTCATCCGCTTCGGGCAATACAGCAACTGTGGCAGCACTGGTATGCACCCTACCCTGTGTTTCTGTCTGCGGAACCCTTTGGACACGGTGCACCCCCGATTCATACTTCAGGATGCCATATACACCATCGCCTGAAACATTGAAGATCACTTCCTTGAAGCCTCCTGACGTACCTTCGTTCATGTCCACCAGTTCTGTACTCCATCCCTGCGATTCACAAAATTTCAGGTACATCCTGTAAAGATCACCGGCAAAAATCGCGGCCTCATCACCACCGGTACCGGCACGTATTTCTACAATGGCATTTTTGTCATCCTGGGGATCGGAAGGAATCAGCAAAACCCGTATTTCTTCCTCAAGTTTATCACGCTTTTCCTGTAAGTCATCCAGTTCCGATTTGGCCATTTCCCTGAACTCAGGGTCTTTTTCACCAACGAGTATCTCTTTGGCCGATGCGATATTGTCGACTACATTCTTGTATTCTCCATAAGCATCAACGATGGGCTGCAGGTCCTTGTACTCCTTGCTCAGGCGTATATACCGCTTCATGTCGCCGATCACCTCCGGATCAACGATCAATTGAGCTACTTCCTCATGCCGCCCCTTAATGGCCTGTAGTTTTTCCAATAACATGTCCTATGGTTTTTGACATGCAAAGTTACAAAAAAAGAGGGCTGCAATTACATCAGGAATAATCTATGCTTCCTTCAGGACTGTAAATGGTAAGTTTTTTGTTTTCAGCGGGTAGGACTTTCCCAACCTGTTTGGCCTCCAGATGGAAATCGGTACACAAAGCAATAAGCTCATCAGCGGCTGCCGGGTCATCAAGATATACTTCAAAACGGTGGCCCATATTGAACACGCGGTACATCTCGTGCCAGGATGCATCCGATTCTTTTTGAATATGCAGAAACAACGGAGGAGGCTCAAACAGACTATCTTTTACAACATGCACTGAATCAACAAAGTGCATTACTTTGGTTTGCCCACCACCGCTGCAATGTATCATCCCCTTGACATGTTTTCTGAAAATTTTCAACATTTTTGACACCACCGGCGCATAGGTTCTGGTGGGGCTCAACAACAGTTGTCCGAGATTGAGAGGTAACCCGGCAATGGAGTCCGACACCAGTCCTGAGCCGGAATAGACCATGCTTTCATCCAAATCGGCGTCAAAAGTTTCGGAATAGGTCCGGGCGTAATTTTTGTGCAGTACATCGTGTCTGGCCGCAGTAAGTCCATTGCTGCCAATGCCGCTGTTGTAGCAGTCTTCATATTTGGTTTGCCCGAAAGAGGCCAGTCCGACAATTACATTACCGGCTGAAATCCGGTCGTTGGAGACCACTTCTTCCCTGGGCATACGGGCAACGACAGTAGAATCCACAATAACCGTCTTTACGAGGTCGCCCACATCTGCCGTTTCACCCCCTGTAAGTACCATATGGATACCCAGATCGTTCATTTTTTGCAGGAAGTTTTCCGTGCCGTTGATGAGTGCGGTCAATACCTCACCGGGGATATTCTTTTTGTTTCGGCCGATGGTGGAAGAAACCAGGATGTTATTTGTGGCACCGACGCATAGGAGATCGTCCAGGTTCATCACTATTGCATCCTGCGCTATCCCCTCCCACACAGACAGGTCGCCGGTTTCTTTCCAGTAGAGGTAAGCCAGTGATGATTTGGTACCGGCCCCGTCGGCATGCATCACATTACAGAACAGGGGGTCGCTGCCAAGGTAATCAGGTACGATTTTGCAGAATGCTTTAGGATACAAACCTTTGGAGAGGTTCTTTATGGCTTTGTGAACATCCTCTTTTCCAGCAGACACTCCTCTTTGCTGATACCTGTCCATCATTGGCGTCGGGGTTCTGTTGACGGTTGCGTGCCCGGTTCCTCTTCCCGCTCAGGTGGTTCATAATCCTCACGGATCACCCTGAATTCGGTTCGCCGGTTCAGCTGATGCGCCACATCCTGATGTTCCTCGTCAGGCAGGCTTGCAATGAATTCTTCCGTAAGCACTGTGCCGGCCTCAAACAGGAAGCCATCTCTTACAATATCCCTGTCAACCACACGCGGCCGTCTTTTTCCATATCCAACGGCTTCCAGTCTTGCGCTCTCAATCCCCTGATCCATTAAGTAGTCAACAACGGCACGGGCACGGCGAAATGAAAGTGTATCATTATACTCATGGGTACCCCGGCTGTCGGTATGTGATGCCAGTTCTATCACAATATTGGGGTTTTCCTGCATGATAAGAATCAGGCCATTCAGAGAGTCTTTAAACTGGGGTTGTAAGGCCCAGCTGTCAAATTCATACAGGATTTCGGGAAGTTCTACGGCAGTAATGGGAATGGGTGCAATGGCAATTTCAAGGTCAAACTCTCTGCTTCTTTCCAGTCCCATGGTAGATACGGCATCCCTTCCTGAAAAATAACCTGATTTATTTACCAGAATATCGAAATTTGTATTTCCCTTCACAATGGTTTCATCAAACAAAAACTGGCCATCCCGGTCGGTTTCCATCTGTTCCAGCGTGCCATCCGATCCGACCAGTTGAACGGTTGCACCCTGAACCACCGTTTTTGTGCTGTCGTCGAGAACGACACCACTGATGTTGAAAACCACCGGTGCCAGATAGAAGGAGAAAATGTCGTAGGCTCCGGTTCGGCCGCGGTTTGAGGTAAAAAAGCCCTGCTCGAGGCCCGGTTTGAAAATAATGCCAAAGTCATCGGCCGAGCTGTTGATGGGCACGCCTGCGTTTACCGGTTCCGTCCAGCCGTCAGGGGTCAGTGTCGACCTGAAAATATCCAAGCCTCCCATGCCCGGATGGCCATCAGAAGCGAAGTACAGGCTGCCGTCCTCGTGCACATAGGGAAACATTTCATTACCCTTGGTATTTATGGTTTCGCCAAGGTTTTCGGGTGGCCCGAAATCACCATTGGGGGAGTTGCGGCGTACTACCCAGATATCTTTTGTACCAATGCTTCCGGGCATATCGGAAACAAAATAGAGCGTAAGATCATCAGGGCTTATGGCCGGATGCCCCACCGTTACCAGGCTATCTTCAGTAAGAGGAATAACCTGTGGGTTTATCCAATTGGGCCCTTCCCTGGTGGCCCGGTATATTCGGCAACCCATATCGACATCTTCGGCTCTGACGCACCGGGTAAAGAACATTTCCGTAGCCGACCTGTTAACCGAGGGGGCCCCTTCGTTGAACTCGGTATTGATGGGGCCTTCGTCAAGCAGGCTGGGCCTGCTCCAGGCACCGGTTCTGTCCTGAAAGGTGATAAAGAAGGAGGTATGCTTGTTGCCTGTCCAGGGATCTGTGTCTCTGCCGAGAGCATCATCTCTTGAAGATGCGTAAATCATGCTCCTTCCCCTGTGATCAGTGAAGGCCGGTGTGAGATCGTCGGCCCGGGAGCTAAACAGGCGAATAAACTCAACTTCGTATTCTTCGGGTTCTTCCTTTAACTGGAGAGCCAGATCAACAGATGCCACACCTCGTGGTCCTCTCCAGTCATCGGGTGCTTTTTCCGAATAACGGAGATACTGTACCCTGGCTTCTTCATATTTTCCGTTAAACATCATGGCGTCGGCCAGATACAATATGGCAATGGGATCGGGATAATTGCCGCGCACCGCACGGTTAAACCACCCTTCAGCCATGCGATGATTATTGGTATACCGGTAACAAAGGGCAATCTGAAAAATGAGCCTGGTGGCTTCTGTACGGTCACGACGCCTGATACGGTTGTATGCCCTGCGATACAAATCTACGGCTTCATCATACTGCCTTAATTCGAAAGCACGTTCCGCACGCTCCAAACGCCGGTTCTGGGCAAAAGCCTCATCCGGAACAATCAACAAGAAAATAAAAAAGCTTAACAATAGAAGCTTGAGAAGCCTATGCATAGATGTATTCTGTTTCTGTTTACACTATTAATGACAATAACGGATTTCCAAACACCGAATATACAATCACCGATTCAATAACGACCAAGAAAAAAAATAATTGCAAGACCGTCTATCCTGTATGCCCATCCTTTTCCTCATCCTGATCTTTTCTTCTGTAAGGATAGGGTATCTCATCATCGGTACTGCCCTCAGTTTCACTTTCATCAGGCTTTTCTGAAATCGTTTCACCGGCATCTTCTTTTTTTTCTGTTACATCCCCGGCCTTACTTGCAGGGCTTTTGTCTGTTCCTGGATCCATCTCCCTTACCTCATTTTCAATGGTGGACGAATAGCGGTGGATTTCAGAATTGATCTCCCTCTGCACCTTTTTCACTTCATTCATGCCACGGCCCACCATCCTGGCTATTTCAGGAATTCTTTTCGGCCCAAAAAGCACCAGGATGATCAGGAGAAGAACCAGTATCTCTCCGCCACTTATTCCAAAAAGCAATATTTTTGGGAAAATCATCTCTGTTTTGTTTCGTTGACAAAATTAATCTTTTCTGCGGGATTATCATACAGGCTATACCACGACCACATACAATGGCTGCCGTGGCAAAAAACATTATTTGCAGGCATGAACAGATGTGCTGTTTACGGCAGGAAACAGTTGTTTGGCACTGCGAAAAAAAAATGTGTTACATACATCATTAATTATTACTTTTATCGCACCAAAATACATAATGTATGCTACCTTTTCAGAAAAAACTCAGCAATTCCTTTTATGCACTTTTGAGCTTGCCGGCCACTGCCATGGGGTTTGGGCTTGCGGTTCAGATTGCCGCCCTTAGCTGGCTGCTCAGCACAAAGTATGGATTGGAAATCAGGGACATCGGGCTTGTTTGGGCCACTGGTCCGCTGGCCGGTATCATTGGTCAGGTTATCGTGGGGATCATCAGCGATAACGTCTGGATATGGAATGGCCGCAGAAGGGCATTCATTTGGATTGGTGGTGTGCTGGCAGCACTTGGTTTGCTGGCCTTGCCGAATATCGGTGTAATTCAGGCCGGGATGGGGCTTGAAGGCGTTCTGGGTATCGCCATCATTGTTTCACTGACCATCGACCTGGCCATCAATGTAAGTTTCAACCCTACCCGTTCCATTATTGCCGACGTGACCCCGGAAGGCCGGCCGCGAACAAAAGGCTACACATGGATGCAAACCGTTTCTGGCTCCTTCGGAGTATTGGCTTACCTGATCGGGGCCGTTTGGGATAACTATGTGCTGATCTATTTTGGTGTGATCCTCGTATTCCTGTTTTCCGTCATACCGCCGTTTTTTATTAAGGAACCACGCCGCCTTGGACGATACGGGCAAGCTGACATTGACGATGAGCCCGAGGTAAAAGAAAAAAAGGAAGGAACCAACGAAGCCTCCCTGTTAGAGATCCTGAAAACCATTCTGCCTCTCTGGGGATTCCTGTTATACGCCGTCTATGGTTTTCTGGTCAGGCTGGCCGGCATCCCGCAGATTCCCAACTACGGTTTTGAGATATTCTGTTTGATCCTTACCGTGGTAGTGATGGTTTATACCCTCAGCAGAAAAGAAAGAGGTATTTCCAAGGAAAAAGACGGACTGATCGGGTTTCAAAAAGTGCTGGCCGCACATTCGTGGACATGGATTGGTGTCCAAACCATGTTTATTTATCTGTTTGCCTTTGTAAGATACCGGGTACCTGAACTTGCAGATGTGGCCATCGACCCTGCCCTTCTCGCCGATGATGTAAACCTGGCTGCCCTCAACCAGGATATCAGCGACACCATCGGTCGCATCGTAAACTGGAGCTTTTTCTCGCTCAACCTGGTTGCCGCCATTATTCCGGTTCTGATCCTGGAACCTCTCGCAGCAAGATTCGGCCGGGTAAGAACCCACGCCGTATGTATCGCCAGCATGTCGCTGGGCTATTTCGGCATTCTGCAATTTGGTTATGCTCCGGCCATGATATACGGGCTTATGGCTATCGTTGGCATCGGTTGGGCAGCAACCATCAGTTTGCCCTTCGCCATCATGTCACAAAAGATCCCGCAATCGCGCATGGGACTTTATATGGGGCTGTTCAACCTGGCTGTTGTGCTGCCGCAGTTTGTTTCCAGCTTCGGTGTAGGCGAACTCGTTGATGAAGCAGAGGATAAAGGTGTCATATTTATCGTTTGTGCCATAACGGTTGGTATCTCTGCCCTGGCTTGGACCATGGTGAAGGAACCGCGCGACATATATACCCAAAATCCGGTTGAAGCCGAGGAACAATAATCCTCACATTATTTAAAAGCCTGTTAATGATGGACAGTTGAGTGCCGACTGTATCCTATTGGTCATTTTATTTCCATGCTTCCCAAAATAAAATCACAGAATCTATTTCCAATGGTTCAAAAGGTGTATTTTTGCACCCCTAAAAAATTGAATTCATGATAAGAAATATCGCCATCATAGCACACGTTGACCACGGCAAAACCACCTTGGTTGACCGCATTCTTCACCAGGTGAAACTGTTCCGGGAAAACCAGGAAACAGGAGAGCTGATCCTCGACAGCAATGACCTGGAGCGGGAGCGCGGTATCACGATTTTGTCAAAAAACTGTTCGGTGCGTTACAAAGATGTCAAAATAAACATCATCGATACCCCGGGACACGCCGACTTCGGCGGCGAAGTGGAAAGAGTACTGAACATGGCCGACGGTGTATTGCTGATCGTGGACGCTTTTGAAGGCCCGATGCCACAAACCCGTTTTGTTTTGGAAAAAGCGATTCTTTTGGATAAAAAGCCAATTGTGGTGATCAACAAGGTGGATAAACCCAATTGTGATCCGGAGCTGGCACAGGAAAAGGTATTTGACCTGATGTTCAGCCTGAATGCCACCGAAGACCAGCTAAATTTTCCCACGGTTTTCGGTTCTGCCAAGGCCGGCTGGATGTCTGATGACTGGCAACAGCCCGCTACCGATGTTTCCCATTTGCTGGATGTCATCATTGAGCACATCCCGGAAGGAAAATATCCAGAAGGGACAACACAAATGCAGATCACATCGCTGGATTACAGCTCCTACATCGGCAGAATCGCCGTTGGCAAACTCACCAGGGGCACGCTTATACAAAACCAACCGGTGTCGCTGGTAAAACGCAACGGAGATATTGTGAAGTCGCGTATCAAAGAGTTGTATGTTTTTGAAGGTCTGGGCAAAGAAAAGATCAAACATGAGATACAAGCCGGGGAGATATGTGCCGTTCTCGGGTTGGAACATTTTGATATCGGGGATACCATCGCAGACTTTGAGCATCCCGAGGGTATCAAGCCAATTGCCATTGATGAACCCACCATGAGTATGCTTTTCTCCATAAACACCTCTCCTTTTTACGGCCGCGACGGGAAATTTGTCACCAGCCGGCATTTGCGCGAGAGGCTTTTCAGGGAAACAGAGAAGAACCTGGCCCTCCGGGTGGAACAAAGCAATAATGCGGACGCGTTTATGGTCTATGGAAGAGGGATTCTGCACCTGTCTATCCTCATCGAAACCATGCGGCGCGAAGGCTATGAGCTGCAGGTAGGCCAGCCAACTGTGATCATGAAAGAGATCGACAATATGCAACACGAGCCTGTGGAACACTTGATGATCAATGTACCCGAAGCTTTTTCCGGTAAGGTGATAGAATTGGTCTCCCAGCGCAAGGGGAATATGACCGGTATGGAGCACAAAAATGAACGCACAGGCTTGAGTTTTGACATTCCGGCCCGCGGTCTCATCGGACTGCGCAATACCATACTGACAGCTACCGAGGGAGAAGCCATCATGGCACACCGTTTCAAAGGATATGAGCCATATAAAGGGCCCTTTGGTGTGAAGCGAAACGGTGCTTTGATCGCCATGGAAACAGGAACCGCCATTGCCTATGCCATCGATAAACTGCAGGAGCGCGGCAGGTTTTTTATAGAACCGGGCGAACAGATCTATGCCGGACAGGTGATTGGAGAAAATACCCGGCAGGATGATCTCCTGGTGAATGTGACCAAAACAAAAAAGCTTACCAACGTCAGGGCATCAGGTTCTGATGATAAGGCCAATATTGCACCTGCAGTCAAGTTCTCTATGGAAGAAGCACTGGAATATATTGGCAAGGATGAGTGTGTCGAATTTACACCTAACCACATTCGGATGCGCAAATTGATCCTGGATGAACACGAGCGCAAACGTGCTTCAAAACAATAAAAAAGGCAGCCCGTCTCTAAGCTGCCTTTGATAATGATTCAAGCATTATTTTTGCTGTAGAATCGGGCTGTTATTTGACCCACTTATTTCAAATCAAAGCGATCCAGGTTCATGACTTTGTTCCATGCAGCCACAAAGTCCTTTACAAATTTTTCCTGGCCGTCGGCGCAACCGTAAACTTCAGCAATGGCACGAAGTTCCGCATTTGATCCGAAGATAAGATCAGCACGGGTTGCCGTCCAGCGAGGCTCACCGGATTTGCGGTCCCTGCCTTCGAAATTTTCCTTGTCTTCAGAAGTGGGTTTCCATTCATTTGCCATATCCAGCAGGTTCACAAAGAAATCGTTGGTGAGCACTTCAGGCTTGTCAGTAAATACACCGTGTTTTGAGCCATCCCAGTTGGTATTCAGCACACGCATACCTCCCACCAAAACGGTCATTTCAGGTGCTGTCAGGGTTAGCAGTTGCGCCTTGTCAACCAGCAAATCTTCTGTGCATACATTATATCTTGTTTTAAGATAGTTGCGAAAACCGTCGGCAGCAGGTTCCAGCACTTCAAACGACTCAACTTCCGTTTGCTCCTGCGACGCATCCATACGTCCGGGTACAAAAGGCACCTCTATCTCGTATCCTGCATCTTTTGCCGCTTTTTCAACACCTGCACAACCGGCAAGCACGATGAGGTCGGCCAGGGAGACTTTTTTGCTGCCCGACTGAGCCTTGTTGAATTCATTCCTGATGCCTTCCAGTGTTCCAAGGATCTTTTTCAGGCTGTCGGGATTATTCACCTCCCAGTCTTTTTGCGGAGCCAGTCGAATACGTGCGCCATTGGCACCTCCACGCATATCGGAGCCGCGGAAAGTGGACGCGGAAGCCCAGGCAACAGATACCAGTTCAGAAACAGAAAGACCTGAGTCAAGCAAGGTCACCTTCAGTTTGGCAATATCCTTTTCGTCAACCAGTTCATGATCCACTGCCGGAATGGGGTCCTGCCAAAGCAATTCTTCCTTGGGAACTTCCGGGCCCAGGTAGCGGGAAACCGGTCCCATGTCGCGATGTGTTAGCTTGTACCATGCGCGGGCAAAAGCATCTGCAAATTCATCCGGGTTCTCATAAAAGCGCCTGGAGATTTTCTCATAAGCCGGATCGAACCGGAGCGAAAGGTCGGTTGTCAGCATCGTGGGTTTGTGCATTTTGCCGGGGATATGGGCATCGGGAACGTTGGCAGGTGCATCTTTTGCCACCCATTGATAAGCTCCTGCAGGACTTTTGGTCAACTCCCACTCATGGCTGAACAGGTTTTTGAAAAAGAGGTTTGTCCATTCTTTTGGCTTTTGTGTCCAGGTTACTTCAGGGCCACCTGTGATGGTATCCGGTCCTTTCCCTGTGCCGTGCTTGCTTTTCCAGCCCAGGCCCTGTTCCTCCAGCCCTGCGGCTTCAGGTTCAGGTCCTAAAAGAGCAGGATCGCCTGCACCATGGCTCTTCCCAAAGGTATGGCCACCTGCGATCAGGGCAACGGTTTCTTCATCATTCATGGCCATGCGGGCAAAGGTTTCACGGATATCTATGGCAGCCGCTACAGGATCAGGATTTCCGTTGGGGCCTTCCGGGTTCACATAGATCAAACCCATCTGTACAGCTGCCAGCGGATTTTCCAGGTCACGATCGCCGGAGTAACGCTTGTCGTCAAGCCATTCTTTTTCCGATCCCCAGTAAACATCTTCTTCCGGCTCCCAGGCATCCACACGACCGCCGGCAAAACCAAAGGTCTTGAAGCCCATCGATTCCAATGCCACATTTCCGGTGAGCACCATCAGGTCGGCCCATGATATTTTGCGGCCATACTTTTGCTTGATGGGCCAGAGAAGCCTGCGTGCCTTATCAAGGTTCAGGTTGTCGGGCCAGCTGCTCAGCGGGGGAAACCGCAATTGACCGGTACCTGCACCACCACGGCCATCTCCGGTGCGGTAAGTTCCGGCACTGTGCCATGCCATACGGATGAAAAATGGACCATAATGCCCGAAATCGGCAGGCCACCAATCCTGGGAGTCCGTCATGAGTTTTCGGAGATCTTCTTTGACAGCCGCCAGATCAAGACTTTCAAACTCTTTGGCATAATCAAAATCCCCGCCCATGGGGTTTGAAAGCTCGGAATGCTGACGCAGAATGTTCAGCTTCAATTGATTGGGCCACCAGTCACGGTTGCCGGTACCTACTCCACCAACGGGATGTTGTGCCCTTGCCCCGGTTACCGGGCATTTACTAGCTCTGTTTTCCTTGTCTTCCATATTCTTTTGTTTTTAATAATGAAATTTGGTTTTTATTTTAATGTTACATGGTGTGATTCAAGCTTTGTTTATGCTGTTCTTCCGTAAATCAGCACAACATTTATGTTTGCCGGAATTTGCCTATGATCTGCAATTTGACATCCTCAATGGAAAAACCCGGGATATCTTTTCTCCTAAAGTAGTCTTCCAGCATCTGGTCAAGCTGCTCATCGCTGTAATCCTCAATACGGTCCGATTCAGAACAATACAAATGGTGATGTTTGTCCAGGATAGCATCATATCTCATGATATCCCTTTCTGTTTTCACTCTTTTGATTAAACCATTTTCAGCCAGTGCATCCAGCACTTTATATACCGTCGCGGTGGAAACGTTTGGATGCGTTTTCCTTATATATTCAATGATGTGATCAGCCGAAGGGTGATTGTTGAGTATGGTGACAGCCTCCAAAACGGCAATCCTTTGGGGCGTAACTTTCAGGCCTTTTTCCACAAGGCTTCGTCTGATTTCCTCTGTTTTCATAAGCAAGTATAAACAAAAGAGAATGATTCTCTTTTAATAATCAGCAAATATAAATGATTTTTCCGGATAGTCAAATAATTTGGATATAAAAATTCATCTGCCGAAACCTCCCCACATATAAAAATTGCGTACGCTTATGCAAAAAATATGTACGCAATTGAACACATTTTGTTGTTGTAATTGCCATGCAATATCTATGTAATATATTGATTTATAATTGTTTATTATTTATGGCACGTAAATGGAGTATATTTTGGAGAAGACAATGAAGAAACCAAAAACAGTCACGAACATAAAAAACCTAATGTCATGAAAGCAAAAATGATCATCACCGCAGCAGCCATCATCATCAGCATCACAGCCGCAATGGCTAACCCAACCGAAACCACCCTTACTTTCTGGAGCTCTCTTGGCCAGAAACTGATCCAGCCCATCACTCCGGAAGAAGCAGAGCCCATTCCTTCTGCAGTAGCAGTGGAGTTTGAAAAGATCTGCAATGAAAACCCTTACATCATATTTGACCTCACCGAATTAATTAAACCGGAAGTGGAAGAAGAAATTCCCGTTGACCTGAGAATGGATTTCCATACGATAAAAAAATAAGCCGGGGATATTGTTTCAATAAAACACGAGTAGCGCTGAATTTCTTTCATGTTGGTTTTTTGGACCCGTCGGTTATAGCGGCGGGTCTTTTTTTCGGCCGGCTACAAACTCATAAACCAACGACCACTTTTCTCACAACCAGACCTTCATTGCTCCGGATACTTACCGTATATACACCCGGTTGCAAATCATTGATGGACATTGCCAAACGCTGCAAACCCGGTTGTGTAACGGATCGCTGCCTGACTGCGCGTCCATTCTGATCATGGATCATCACCTGCGCCTCGCCGCTACTTCGATGGTTGAACACCACCCACAAAATATCACTGGCAGGATTGGGGTAAACACGCCATGATGCCAAACCGGTATCGCTTACAGAAGTCTCATCCTGCACAAAACCGGCACTGATGGTATGATCGCCGGTCACCGCTTCAAAGGTATACTGAGAAGCCGCGGCATCCCATCCCCCATCAGATGAAAGATCAATAGGTACACCGTCAACCTCGACATAACCCACAAGAAAACCATTATCCGGTACGATGTGAAACACCTGATCGGTTGCATGGGTGACGTCAATTTCACCTTCAGGAAAAATGCTGCCGTTTTCACCGGCCTGGGCAAAAATGGTATAAACGTTCAGTGCAAAGTGTCCAACCAAGGTTCTGTCTTCCTCGGCAGTAAACGTGTAAACCGATCCTACCGGAACGTCACCATCCATTACAACCTCATCATCTTCAGTCCAGTGAACAAAATGACAGGCTTGCCCGGGTAAGGCTTCCAGTGTAACCTCATCGCCATGCATGTACTCGCCACTGCCGGTGATGCTTCCAAAATCAGGATCGTTCGGTACAGCCATTATGTTATATACTGGTGTTTCACCCAAAATGGCAAATGGTGCCGCACTGACAATGGAAGCACTTTCGTCGTTGGTGAACACGGTCAGTTTTAGATGTACCTGATCTGAACCATAATGCGGGATATGCCATTGATGCCGTCCGTTGTTGGGTAAGCTATCGGCAACCGTCAACCAAGGCCCTTCCGCTCCATAGGGTGATATTTCAAGCTTAACATGTGACCCTGTATTACCGGGTACTGCGGATGCCCAGCGGATAAATCGGGCCGCTCCCGGATGAAAGGTTTCGTGTCCTTTGGGATACAAATTCTGTATCCACAGTTCTTCCGGTTCAGTCGTTTCTGCAAATACATAGAGTTCATTCATGTAATTCCACCAGAAATCACCTTCATTTGACAGGAGTACGATATCTGCATGGCCGTTGCCCGTCAAATCGCCGCCGGTCGTGAAAGCCCTCGCATTCCCGGGTGTTCCTTCTGTATTGAAAGTTACTGCCGGTGTCCAATTACCCTCACCATCGCCAAACCAGATCTGTATGGTACCACCCCCAAAAGCTGCCAGATCAGTAAATCCGTTGGCATTCATATCCCACAACTGCGTGAGAACCCATGGCCCTGAAGTTGGCAAGTTACCCGAAAAGTCCACCCAACTCTCTGAAACTGCATCAAACTCATACACTTTTACAGCACCGCTGAAATTAGTAAAAGCTATTCCGTGACTGCCGTCATTGTTCACGTCTCCCACAGAAACACCCATGAAGTAATCAAACTCTCCCAATGCCGGCAGGCCGGTGTCGTTTTTCACAAAATTTCCCTCTCCATCCCCAAAGAATGCCGTTCCCAGGGCATGACCGGCGACAAAATCCAGGTGTCCGTTGTTGTTCAGGTCGGCAAACCGGATGAGGTTGTCAGAGTTGTTTCCAAGCATTCCAAAACTGGGTGTCCATGAACCGTCGCCCTGATTAAGGTAAACATGAAAACCGGCGCAGCAGCCAAAGGAGATGCTCACCAGATCAAGCAATCCATTGTTATTCACGTCGCCCAGGTCGGTACCAAACATGCCCCAGGTTTCACCATTGGTTGCCAGACCCTCGTTCCATGCCGTCCAGTTCATACCTGTTCCATCACCCAATGCCACCTCGATAAGCTTTCCGCCTAAGTCGCCAGTGTCGTAATTGTGATGCATGCCGAAAGCAATATCCTGCAAGCCATCATTGTTCACATCACCCACGGCAATACCGCCATAGCCAAAATTTCCTTCCATGTGCAAACTAAAGTTTCCCTGACCATCGTTAAACCAAACCATCACACCATGCTGTGTGGAATTGATAAAAGGAGATCCATGGTCTCCAATGGATAAAATGTCAACAAAACCATTGTTGTTGATATCCACCATGGCAAAATCGGTCCGCCCCCCTTCAAAGGTTGGCTCATGAAGTCCGGCAGTAAGCCTGACAAAGGAAAGGTCTGTTACCGGACTCCGGGGTTTTTCGGCTGTTGATGTTAGAGCTATGGCTATGTAAACCAAGGCACAGGTAAACAATCGCTTCATAATCAAAGTATTTTATGTATGGAGAGAAAAGCAATGGCTTTTGATTTTATCGGTTTTCAGGCATGCAAAATAGTCATTTTTTTAATTTCAGAAAAACGGCTTCATAAACAAGTCCACCATTATCTCTTTACATTCTAAGTCATTTGTATTTTTTCTTTATTTAGTTGTATGATGTTGGCATTAATAAGTTAAATCATCCGTTTTCAAGATGCCGTTTTTTATGTAACAAGAAAAAAATCACGTATATTTGCATGTCTGAGCTATTGTAGCATTGGCAGCCGGTTGCTTTTTCTAACTGGCTGGTTTATGCTGCACTGGGGCATATCTCTTGTTGGTATGTCCCGTTTTATTTCAATAATCAATTTTACCATGGGTTTGCCACTACAGGTTTTCTTGTTTGGTTTGCTGACCGTTTTTATTGTATTGCTGGTAGTTGTCGCAACAGGCAATGCCATCATTTGGTTTGTTAACCGGTACATTGGTTCTCCGGTTAAAGAGGCAGGGAAGTCCGGCAGCGGCCAGCTTCAGTCGCACTCCGGCCGTATTGCAGCTATTGCTGCGGCTGTCAACACGGTTACAAGAGGACGTGGTAAGATAACAAGCATTGAAAAGCTTTGATAGTTAAGTTTTAAAGATTCATAAAAGACCATCATCCATATGCAAAAGATTAAGTTTTCATTGGTTTACAGGGATATGTGGCAGTCGGCGGGGAAATATGTACCCCGTGTTGATCAGCTCACCGCCATTGCCCCCCACATTATCGACATGGGTTGTTTCGACAGGATTGAAACCAACGGCGGCGGTTTTGAGCAGATCAACCTCCTGTTCGGAGAAAATCCCAATAAGGCGGTGCGTGCATGGACAAAACCTTTCAGAGAGGCCGGCATACAATGCCAGATGCTCGAACGCTCGCTCAACAGTATCCGCATGCAGCCGGTACCTGCCGACGTGCGCAAACTCATGGGCAAGGTAAAGCGCGCGCAGGGAGTGGATGTGGCAAGAATCTTCTGCGGCATGAATGACCCGAGAAATATCATCGACTCCATCCGCTACACGAAAGATGCGGGCATGATCGCCCAGGGTGCACTCAGCATCACATTTTCAAAAATCCACACCGTTGCATACTATATCGATCTGGCCGATCAATTGATTAAGAACGGGGCTGACGAAATCTGCCTGAAGGATATGGCAGGCATCGGTCGTCCGGTGTGGCTGGGAAAAATTGTAAAAGGCATCAGGGAAAAGCATCCTGATATCCCCGTCCAGTATCATTCCCATTCAGGACCCGGCTTTGCGATGGCTTCCATACTGGAGGTGGCCCGGGCCGGCGCCGAATATATCGATGTGAGCATGGAGCCCCTCTCATGGGGTACAGGACATGTGGACGTGCTGGCCGTGCAGGCTATGCTGAAGGATGCAGGGTTCGAAGTGCCAGAAGTAAACATGAAAGCCTATATGAAAGTGCGCAGCATGAACCAGGAGTTCATGGAGGACTTTTTGGGCTATTTCATCACGCCATCAAACCGGCAGATGAACTCCCTGCTGATCTCTTCGGGCCTCCCCGGCGGAATGATGGGATCGCTGATGAGCGACCTGGAAAAAAACCTGGCAGACCTCAATCGCTGGCTCGACAAAAGAAACAAACCCCTGCTCAATGAAGACAAGTTGCTGGTGAAGCTTTTCCAGGAAGTGGAGCACATCTGGCCTATGCTTGGATACCCGCCCTTAGTAACACCTTTCAGCCAATATGTGAAAAACATGGCCGTGCTGAATGTCACACAGATGGTCAAAGGCGGAGACCGCTGGGAAATCATCCCCGACAACGTATGGGATATGCTCACCGGTAAGCTGGGTAGTTTACCCGGCAAACTTGCACCGGAAATCAAAGATCTGGCAGCAAAGGAAGGTAAGGAGTTCTTCACCGGAAACCCACAGGAACTCTATCCCGATAAGCTGGATGAATTCCGCAGGGAAATGGATGAAAACGGCTGGGATTACGGACAGGATGACGAAGAATTGTTTCAGCTTGCCATGCATCCCGAACAATACAGAAATTACAAGTCAGGAAAAGCAAAACAAGACTTCGAAAAAGAGTTGGAAAAACGCAGGAAAGAAGGTGGCGGATTGTATCAGAAACCAAAAATTGTGAAGACAGAAGAGCCGCCCAAAACAATGGAAAAACAACAATTACAAAGCACTGACCCACTGCCAAAAAGCATGCTGGTGGATGTAAACGGTGAAAGCTTCCGGGTAACAATCTCCTATGATGAGCAGGGTGAATCCGGGAAAACAGAACAGCAAGAACAGAAGGACGCTAATCGCCCCCTTCCCGCAAAGGAAAAAACAAACACTGAAGAGATCCTGTCACCCCTGTCAGGGAACTTTTACCTTACCAAAGAGCTATCGGAAAAGCCTTTGAAGGTTGGGGACCAGGTGAAACAGGGAGATGTGCTCGGCTATATTGAAGCCATGAAAACGTACAACACCATACGCAGCGAGAAATCGGGAAAAATCACGAAAATTTTGAAGGAAAACGGGGCAGAAGTGTTTGAAGATGATGCGCTGTTCCTCATCGAATCATAGTGGTTACCCGCAAGGATCTGCCCTGTACAATTTAAAAGGATAATCAGATGAGTGCTTTGGAAAGGCTATACAACATTACCGCTTTTGGTGACCTTTGGAGCAATCCCGGGGTCATTCTTATGCTGGCCATTGGCATCTTTCTGTTGTTTCTGGGTATCAGGAAAAAATATGAGCCCCTCTTGCTGGTTCCCATTGGTTTTGGTGTGATCCTGGCCAACCTGCCCGGAGCGGGAATGGGTATTGTACCGGAGGAGATGGTCCGTTTTGAGGATGGCCGCTATATGAACCTGATAGAGATTGCCGGGGAGTATGGCATTATGAATTACCTGTATTATATGCTTATCAAAACAGGGTTTTTGCCACCTATCATCTTCCTGGGCGTGGGCGCGCTTACCGATTTTGGCCCCATGTTGCGCAACCTCCGTCTATCCCTGTTTGGGGCAGCCGCGCAACTGGGCATCTTTACCGTGTTTTTTGCAGCCATTGCCGTTGGCTTCACCCCGCAGGAAGCCGGTGCGCTGGGTATTATCGGCGGTGGCGACGGCCCTACTGCCATCTACATTTCCATTTTGCTTGCCCCCCATATGCTGGGTCCGATAGCTATTGCAGCCTATTCGTACATGGCACTGGTACCGATGATCATTCCGCCCATCGCACGGCTGATGTGCTCCGATAAAGAACTTTCCATCAATATGAAAAAGATGGATCAGCTTTTCCCGGCCAAACGTGACATCAAAAACATGACCGCGGTTAAAATTGCCTTCCCAATCGTACTGGGTATCATCGTAGCATTCTTTGTACCAACAGCTGTTCCGCTGGTGGGAATGCTGATGTTTGGAAACCTGATCAGGGAAATCGGGGTGGCGACAGGCAGACTTTCTGAAGCGGCAACAGGACCCATTCTGAATACAGCCACCATATTCCTGGGGCTGGCCGTGGGAGCTACCATGACCACTGCCACATTTCTGGACCTGCGGACTCTGGGAATCATTTTCGGCGGACTCGTAGCCTTTGCCATTTCTGTGGCTGGCGGTATCATTGCCGTGAAGGTCTATAACATCTTTGCCAAAAAGAAAATCAATCCGCTGGTGGGAGCAACTGGTCTGAGCGCCGTACCAATGGCTTCTCGTGTGGCCAACGAAATTGCCCTGAAACACGATTCGGGCAATCATCTCCTGCAATACTGCATGGCCAGCAACATTTCGGGTGTGATTGGCTCGGCCGTGGCCGCGGGCGTGCTTATCGCTTTCCTGGGATAACAGGAACAATACCCGGTATTTTATTTAGCCACACAAACCCGGCGACACATTAGTCATACATCCGGATATATTCACGGCTGTTGCCGCAATGATCCAGAAAGCGTATAAAATCTGTGTATTTGATCACTAAGGAAGCTGTGTTGATACAAGGGTGAAAGCTGATGGTTTCCGATTCCTTTAAACGTTCATCCAAAAAGAGATGGACATGCTTATCCACGTCATTGATCAATCCAAAAGGACTAACCGATCCGGGTGTCAGTCCAAGGTATTTCATCAGCCTCTGGGGAGAAGCAAATGTCAGTTTACCTTGCTTCAGGCGTTGTTCCAGGTCACGTATGTTCAAGGCTTGCCGGTGATCAAGCACCACGAGGTAATGCCTGTTTCCTTTATGATTCCTGAAAAAAAGGTTTTTACAATGGGTGGCGTCCAGGTCCTTCCAGTATTTGGCGGCTTCCTCTACAGTGGGCACCGCAGGATGCGGATAATAGGCATACTCAATATGCAACTCATCCAGCAATTGATATAATCGGGGATCTCCTCTCATAACGGCAAAAATAATAAAAATGACCAATGTCGAACGACAGCCAAAATTCTCCCAATCTTTTGTAATTTAGCCCCATCAATAAAATAATCCCAATCTTTACCCCCATGGCAAAAGTCAAGAAATTAAAGAAATACGTGGTAATTTCAAGAATCCTGGTATTGATCATTGTGATTGCCGCCATCATAATACTGATGAATATGCGAAAAACAGGCTACGACCTTGGTGAACTTCCTCCACGTTTTATGCATGAGCATGTGGTTTCAGGTTTTGATCATGATGTTTTTGAAGCGCGCAGAAAAAACATACTGGCATCTGTGGAGGATGCAGACCTGATTATTATTTCTTCCGCCGCGCGTCAGGATTTTCGCTACGTCACCGGTTTCCCTGAACGGCAGGGTATTGCGGTGATCACTCCCGGTCAGGATATTCAATACCGATTGTTTGTTACTCCTTGGGAGATATATACTGTGATGTGGACAGGTGAGGTATATGGTCTCGAAGGTGCTGTGGAAAAATTTGGTGCGGATAAGGCACACGCTCTTGAAAGCTTTGAGGAAATGCTTCCAGGTCTGTTGGAAGGCAAAAACAATATTTACCTCCATGATCAGGACAACAATATCAGGAACCTGGTCAGACAGTCGATGGACAAAACCGGCAGTCGTGCAGAAATCAGGGAACTGGCACCCATTCTGCATGAGCACCGGGTGTTTAAGGATGAATGGGAAATTGCCCAGCTCAAACAGGCAGCCGACGTTACCGTTAAGGCCCACAAGTTTGCCATGGAAACCGTGAGGGCAGGGTTAAAGGAATATGAAGTACAGGCCAAAGTTGAATATGTTTTCCGCATGAATGGCCTGGGCGTCGGCTTTCCCTCTATCATTGGGTCGGGGCCTAACAGTTGCCTGCTGCACCACACCCGCAACGACCGCCAAATGCAGGACGGTGACCTGCTATTGATAGACATTGGTGCATCCAGCCTGGGTGGATATACAGCCGATGTAACACGTACCATACCTGTAAACGGCCGGTTTAGCCCGGAACAAAAAACGATCTATGAACTGGTGCTGAAAGCCAGCGACAAAGCGCTCACAAAAATGAAGCCCGGTTACAAAATGCTTGACAGTCACCATCTCGCTATGGAAGTCTTGGTGAATGGCTTGTATGACCTGGGGCTCATACCAGATACTACATCCTGGTGGCAGAAACGGTTCTATATCCAGCACCGCATCAACCATTACATCGGCCTCCAGGTACATGATGTGGGTGACTACGGATTTGATACACAAAACCGCAACGAACACATACTGACACCCGAAATCAGGGGCAGGGAAGTCAAACCCGGTATGGTGATGACCAATGAGCCCGGTCTGTATTTTATGGTAGGACTTCTGGACGGTATCCATGAGATGTTTGGACATCTGGCTTCACCCGAAGAGCTGGATGCTTTCGTGGAACAAGTTCGACCGATCTACGAAAAATACGAAGGCATTGGCGTGCGTATTGAAGATGACATCCTGATTACGGAGGACGGCTATATCAA
>SKTQ01000230.1 GCA_007122505.1 Bacteroidales bacterium
AAGCTCAGTAGCCCATTTATTTCTGGCGATGTAAAGTTTTTCAATATTCGTGAAGCATCAAAAGCCAAAGACTGGATAATGAAGTAATCCTTTTAAAGAATCAAAAGATGGTATTGATAAGGTATTTCGGATATCACTAATTTACCTCTTTAGTATTATATTAAAAAATGCCGAAAGCACCTGTGCTTTCGGCATTTTCTTTCATGTATTTAACCAATGAGTGGCATTTTCATTTCAATGCTACTGTGCAGGTTAGGTCGCAGAGATTCACAAATTCAAGTTTTGATTTTTTTCAGCAAAATCCCAGTTAATCAAGTTTTCCAAAACCCCTGAAATATATTCCGGACGCCTGTTCTGATAGTCGAGATAGTAAGCGTGCTCCCATACATCAATGGTTAGCAGTGGTTGCACACCCATCGTAAGCGGGGTCTCAGCATTGGCAGTTTTAATCACTTTTAATTTTGTGCCATCCAGCACAAGCCATGCCCAACCACTGCCAAACTGAGTTTTTGCTGCTTTGGTAAACTCATCTGAAAAAGCTTCAAATGAACCAAATGATTCCGCTATATTTTTCATCAAACCCTCTGCCGGTTTACCTCCGCCTTCAGGGGTGAGACTATTCCAGAAGAAAGTGTGATTCCAAACCTGGGCAGCATTGTTGAAAACACCTGTATACTCAGCGTTGTCAGCCGTTTTCCGGATAATATCTTCCAGCGGCAAGCCCTCAAATTCAGTTCCTGAAATCAGTTGGTTCAGTTTATCCACATAGGTTTGATGGTGTTTTCCATAGTGGAAGCTAATCGTTTTTGCAGAAATTACCGGCTCCAATGCACTCTCTGCATATGGCAGTGCTGGTAGCTTAATTTGATTTGGGTTATTCATAATGTTTTTTTTGTGAGTGAATAATTAAGATTAAGTAACTGAATTGTTGCGAATTTTCTCTTGTAATGTTTCATAAGGTTTGGCCAGTTATTCTTGCGGCAATTAGCACAGGAATCCGGGATGCAGCAAATGATGGTGATAATACATGTCAAACCCGATCATTATTTCATTCCTCACCTTGAATCATTTATGTTGAGTTAAATCCGCCAGTATAATATTATTCTGAAATAATCCTGCCATACTTTTTATGGGTAATAAAGACCGCCTTTAAGCAGGGATTGATCAAATCCGGAACCAATTGTTGTTGAACAAAAACCTCACAGGGTAGAGGAATGAGGAATTATATTCACATGAGCCTGGATGGATTTCTGTTTCTTTCATGTTTTCTGTGTTGGCATGAATTTCGGTTATTAAGTAAACGTCAATCTTTTATTTACCATTAAATTTAAAATATTATGAGTAACCATTATGCACACGCCCGTTGGGAAGGAAACTTGCCGGAAGGCAAAGGAACATACACACTAAAAACAAGCGGTTACAAAGGGTCGCTAAGCTTCTCATCACGTTTTGAAGACAGCAAAAAAGCCTCAAGCCCTGAAGAGCTTATTGCAGCAGCTCATGCAAGCTGTTTTTCAATGGCGTTGGCTCACGCCCTTGATCAGGCAAACTATAAGCCGGAAAAAATCGAAACCGATGCTGAAGTGACGCTTGCCAAAACCGGAGATTCTTTTGTTATCAATGAAATATTGCTAAAGACAAAGGGTACCATTCCTGATATTAACAAAGAAAAGTTTGAGGAAATCGCACATGCAGCCAAGGAGAATTGCCCTGTTTCAAAAGCTCTCAAAGGCATAAATATCTCATTACAGGCTCAATTAACATAGCCTGCATTATTCCTGCAGGCTTTGTTGATTGCATTACCAAAAAGTACAAATCTGGCATATAGTTTATTCCGAATTTAAAAGAAGCAACAGTATGACAAAAGAAAAGGTTTACGAAATTGAGAACCACGAATGGTTAGATTCACTTGAATACATTATTAAAAATGAAGGTGGCGAACGTGTCCGGGATTTATTATTATTGCTTCAGGCCAGAGCCCAGGAGCATGGCATAAGTTCAGCATGCCCGGGCAACACCCCTTACATCAACACAATTTCAGTCAATGATGAGACGCCATTCCCCGGAAGTCAGGAAACAGAACGAAGGATAAAGAGTCTTATCCGTTGGAATGCAATGGCAATGGTCGTACAAGCAAACATTGAATCGGAAGGAATTGGCGGGCATATTTCCACTTATGCCTCAGCAGCCACTTTATATGAGGTTGGGTTTAATCATTTCTTCAGAGGAGAAACAAACGGGCAGGAAGCCGATATCATATATTTCCAGGGACATGCAGCTCCGGGTATATATGCCCGGTCATACCTTGAAGGACGCATTACTGAAGAGGCTTTGCAAAATTTCAGGCGGGAATTTCGAGCAGGAGGTGGCTTACCTTCTTATCCTCATCCGCGACATATGCCGGGATATTGGCAGTTCCCAACGGTATCCATGGGGCTTGCGCCAATATTGGCTATCTATCAGGCCCGTTTCAATAAATACATGGAAGACAGGGGCATCAAAAAAGATAAAAGCGACCAAAAAATCTGGGCATTTCTTGGTGATGGAGAAATGGATGAGCCTGAATCTATGGGGGCACTCACTGTGGCAAGCCGCGAAAAGCTTGACAACCTCATTTTTGTCGTAAACTGTAATCTGCAACGGCTTGATGGACCAGTGCGTGGTAACGGAAAAATTATCCAGGAACTGGAAGCCGCATTTAAGGGAGCTGGTTGGAATGTAATTAAGGTAATTTGGGGGAAAGACTGGGACACACTGCTTGATCAAGACAAAAGCGGTGATTTGGTGAAGGTAATGGGCAACACACCTGATGGTCAGTTCCAAAAATATGTTGTTTCTTCGGGGGATTACTTTCGAAAAGATTTTTTTGGCAAAACAGAAAAACTACTCAATCTCGTCAGGAACTATTCCGACGAACAATTGCAAAAACTCAGAAGAGGCGGCCACGATCCGATTAAGGTTTACAATGCTTATAAAGCGGCGATGGAAAGCGAGGAAAAGCCGACAGTTATCCTGGCACAAACAATCAAAGGCTACGGATTGGGTGAAGCCGGAGAAGGAAGGAATATTACGCATCAGCAAAAGAAACTCAACGTAGAAGAACTGCTGCATTTCAGGAGTCGCTTTGGAATTCCCCTTTCTGATGCAAAAGCCCAAACAGCTCCTTTTTATAAGCCATCGGAAGAGAGCGAAGAGATCAAGTATCTAAAGAAACGTCGCGATGCGCTCGGCGGCTTTCTGCCTATGAGAAACGAGTTGGCTCCCTCGTTGAACGCTCCGGATGATAAAGTATACAAGGAATTACTGGAAGGATCCAAAGACCGGAAATTTGCTACAACCATGGCAATGGTTCAGCTGATGGGCAAACTGTTGCGTGATAAGAAAATTGGTAAACACATTGTGCCGATTGTACCGGATGAATCACGGACATTCGGTATGGATGCACTTTTCCGGCAGGTCGGAATATATTCGCATACCGGGCAAAATTACGAACCGGTGGACAAAGACAGTCTGCTATATTACAAAGAAGCAAAAGATGGAGCCATACTTGAAGAAGGCATCACTGAGGCCGGCTGCATGTCCTCGTTTATTGCAGCAGGCACAGCCTATTCTGTACTAAAGACAAACATGGTTCCAATATACATTTTCTATTCGATGTTTGGATTTCAGCGTGTTGGGGATTTCATCTGGGCCGCTGCCGATGCGCGGGCTCGCGGTTTTCTGATAGGTGGCACTGCGGGCAGGACTACCCTTCCTGGCGAAGGTTTGCAACACCAGGACGGGCATAGCCACCTTACAGCGTTATCCGTTCCATGCCTGAAAGCCTATGACCCTGCATTTGCCTATGAACTTGCAGTAATTGTCAAAGAAGGTATCAGGCGTATGTTTATTGAGCAGGAAGACCTGATGTATTACATTACAGTGATGAATGAAAAATATGCCATGCCTAAAATGCCCGGAAATGCTAAAGAGGGTATTCTTAAAGGTATGTACAAATTCCGTAAAACGCGCAAGCGTAAAGGCCCGAAAGTACACCTGCTCGGAAGTGGGGCCATTTTGAACGAAGCACTGCGGGCGGCTGATATCCTCGAAAAAGATTATGGTGTGCGTGCGGATGTATGGAGCGTTACCAGTTACAAAGCACTGTATGATGATGCCCGTGAAACCGAAAGATGGAACCGCCTGAATCCCGGGAAAAACGCAAAGCAAACATATATAGAACAATGCTTTGAAGGTGATGAAGAATTATGCATTGCCGCCCACGACTATGTAAAAGCATTACCAATGACAGTATGCCGCTGGTTTCCTGGAATACTTACTGTTTTAGGCACTGATGGTTTCGGCCGAAGTGACAACCGACAGGTCTTACGTGACCATTTTGAAGTTGACGACAGGCATATTGCCTTTGCGGCTTTGCATAGCCTTTATACCAAAAATAAGCTTAAAAAAGAAATCCTTACCAAAGCAATTGAGGAATTGGAGATTAATAGCGAAAAGATAAATCCATCCCAACATTAAAAGAACTTGCCGTATGATTAAAGAAATAAAATTACCCGAAATTGCCGAGAATATTGACACTGCTACTGTTTTGAGCATCCTGGTTTCAGAAGGCGATACAATTAAAAAGGATGACAATATTGCCGAAATGGAAAGTGATAAAGCCGCTTTCGACCTCCCTGCTGATGTAGCCGGAGTGATCAAGGAGATTAAAGTGAGCGAGGGCGATGAAGTAAAAGTAGGTCAGGTGCTGATGACTGTGGAAACTGATTCCGAGGAAGATGAAGACGACAAAGAAAGTCAGGAAGAATCAAAAGCTGGCCAGGAAAAAGAGAAAGAGAACACGGAGGACGAAGACGACAAAGAAAGCAAGGAAGAGTCAGAAGCTGGCCAGGAAAACGAGAAAGAGGACACGGAGGAGGAGACTGAAAAAGACAGGAAAGAAAAATCCTCTGAAGATTCTGCTGATGGCGATGAGGACAAAGAAGAAGGAGATGATACGCATGATGATGAAGACGTCAAGGAAAAAGAAAATGAAGATGTTCTGGAAGATAAGAAGGATGACCAATCGAAAGAGAAAAAAGATATTGCAGCAGCTCCGTCAATCAGAAGGCTTGCACGGGAACTTGGTATTGATATTTACAAGGTAGAAGGCACAGGCCCCGGCGACCGCATTACTGCTGAGGATATAAAAGCCTATTCAAAAGAGATTGCCAGAAAATCAAGCGATAAAGCATCCATCGGGGACGATTACCAACTTCCCGATTTCAGCAAATATGGCAGTATTGAGCGCAAACCACTTAACAGCATCCGCAAAAGGATCGCGGAAAACATGCAAGCTTCGTGGCAAAGCATCCCTCACGTATTTCAGTTTGACAAGGCAGATATATCATATCTCGAAACTTTCAGAAATAAATATGGCAAGGAGGTGGAAAAAGCAGGTGGTAAACTCACCATCACTGCCATTCTGATAAAGATAATGGCCCAGGCATTAAAAGCTTTCCCAAATTTCAATGCAAGCCTTGATCCGGAAAATGATGAGATTATCTTTAAAAAATATTATCACATAGGTGTGGCAGTAGATACTGAGCGCGGTCTGCTGGTCCCGGTGATCAAGGATGTGGACAAGAAATCTATCATAAGTTTATCCATAGAACTTGGGGAAATTGCCGAAAAAACCAGGAACAAAAAAATAAAACCCGATGAACTTCAGGGTGGAAACATTGCGATTTCAAATTTGGGTGGTATCGGCGGCACCAATTTTACTCCTATCATTTACAGGCCCAATGTAGCTGTTCTGGGTGTTTCTCAAACCCGTACCGAACCTGTTTACATTGATGGTGAATTCAAGCCCGGGCAAATGCTGCCTTTATCTTTATCCTACGACCACCGCGCCATTGACGGCGCTGAAGGAGCACGTTTCCTGCGATGGTTTTGTGAAGCCCTTGAAAATCCATTACTGACATTGTTTAATGAAGGATAATTATGACCGAAAAGACTGTAAAAACACAATTGGCGATTATCGGAGCGGGACCCGGAGGTTATGCAGCAGCGTTTCATGCTGCAGATCTCGGCATAGATGTAACACTGGTTGATCCCAATGAAAATCCCGGTGGAGTTTGCCTGTATCATGGCTGCATTCCCACAAAGGCCTTGCTGCACTTTGCCGATGTCAGAGACGATGTGGAGAGAGCCAGAGAATGGGGTCTAGATTATAAGCATATTACAACGGATATCAATAAACTCCGAAAGTGGAAAGAAAGAGTGGTGAGCAAGCTGACCAAAGGATTAGGACAACTTACCAAAAGCCGCAAGATCAACTATGTGAAAGCAATTGCAAAATTTATTGATAGCAATACTCTGGAAATAAAAGATGCAGATGGAAACAAATCCAGCCTGGCATTTGATAAAGCCATCATAGCCACCGGTGCACACGCTATTGAATTGCCGGAAGCAGAATTTGATCACGATAAAATTCTTAATGCAAAATCAGCATTGCAACTAAAAGATGTTCCGGAGAAAATGCTGGTTGTTGGTGCCGGATACATAGGCTTGGAGATGGGTGTAATTTATCAGGCCCTGGGAACAAAGATCACAATTGTTGAGGCTACATCCGATATTATGCCCGGTATGTCGCGCGATATTGCAGGGGTTTTAAAAAAAGAAAGAAAAGAATTATTTAAAGGTGCACATTTCAATACAAAGGTTATAGAAGTCCGGAAGAAAGATAGTCAGCTTGAGGTCATTTTGGAAAATAATGACGGTAAGCAGGAAAATGCAACTTTTGATAAAATGCTGGTTGCCATCGGAGAAACGCCAAATACAGAAAACATCGGATTGGAAGCAGCAGGGATCAAAACCGGAGAAGAAGGCTTTATCCAGGTGAATGAATACCGGCAAACAAACATTGAACACATATATGCAATAGGTGATGTGGCCGGTCAACCGTTGTTGGCACATAAGGCCTCGCATGAAGGCAGGGTAGCTGCTGAGCACATCGCCGGCAAGAAAACCGCCTATGAACCTAAAGCCATTCCCGCAATAGTTTATACGGGACTGGCATGGGTTGGCTTAACCGAAGCCATGGCCAAAGAAGAAAACCGCACAGTTAAAATCGTAAAATTTCCGTGGAGTGCTTCAGGCAGGGCAGCAACCCAGGGAATAAAAGAGGGTCTTACAAAACTGATCATTGATCCTGAAAACGAACGGCTTCTCGGGGCAGAATTTGCCGGGAAGGGAGCGGAAGCCCTTGTGGCAGAAGCAACCCTGGCCATTGAAATGGGTGCTGTTGCCAAAGACCTGGAGCTGACCATACACCCTCATCCTACGCTTTCAGAAACCATTATGGAGGCAGCTGAAATGTATTATGGACAGGCCACACATGTTTTTAAAAAGAAATAGCGGTGATTAACAGAAAAACTGAAAGCTATGAGTCACGATACAAAGAAAGACAACCAATCCCATTCAGAAAAACATCGGGAAGAACATCATTCAAACCATAAAAACCATGAAAAGCATAGCAATGATGAGGGACATGGAAAGAAAAAAGAATCTCAGGATCATACCAACCATGAAAATTCACATCAAGGCCATGATCATAAAGATCATCATAAACACATGGCCGAGGACTTCAGACAGAGGTTTTTCATATCGATTTTCATAAGCATCCCTGTCCTGTTGTTCAGCAGCACCATACAAGGCTGGTTGGGTTTTGAAATCGATTTCACAGGACGCAGTTATGTGGTTTTTGCACTTTCTTCCAT
>SKTQ01000085.1 GCA_007122505.1 Bacteroidales bacterium
AGTACAGGGCACCCGGAGCGATGTGGCATATCTGTTTAGCCGCGACGATTTTTATGCACCAAAGGCGTTGTACTATTTACAGCAAAAAGGCCTCCGCACACACGTTGCCACGAGGCCGTTCAGCATGGAGGTAAACGGAGGGATCAAAGATTTTGGCTATGGCAGCATCATGGTGCCGGCAAAAACACAGGATGTGGATGCGGACAAGTTGTATGCAATGATACAGGAAGCTGCCCGGCACGCGGGTATCGATATTTATCCTGTGCACACAAGCCTTGTAAGGGAAGGTATCCATCTGGGCAGTGGCAGTTTTATGATGCTTCGCAAGCCTGAGGTGTTGCTTTTGATCGGACAGGGAACCAACAGCCGGGAGGCAGGAGAGGTATGGCACCTGTTGGATCAGCACTTTCACATGCCGGTCACGAAAGTAGAGCTGGACCGTTTTTCAGCTTTGGACCTCAGCCGATACACAGTAATGGTGATGCCATCGGGTTCATACAACAGCCTTGGCGAGAACGACCGTGAGAAAGTGGACAGGTGGCTGCGCGGGGGTGGCACCATTGTAGCCCTGGGAACGGCAAACAGGTGGCTGCACCGCCATGAGTTTATCAATGTAGACTTTGCAGAAACACCCGGCTTTGATGAGCCGGAGATGCTACCCTACAGCAGCATGCAGGATTACCGTGGCGCAAGGCGCATTTCGGGCTCCATTTTCCGGACAAGGATAGACGTTACCCACCCCTTGTTTTATGGTTATCACAGGGATGTTTTGCCTGTTCATGTTGCTGGCACCCTGGCGGCAAAGCCTGTTGAAGGAAACCCCTTCGCCAACCCCATGATATTTACAGAGGATGCTTTGCTTAGCGGTTATGTGTGGGGGCCTTATGAAAGCTTCAGAGACAATACCGCCGGTGTGTTGCTGCATCGTGCGGGTCGTGGCAACATCATTACCATGATGGATAATCCCAACTTCCGTGGGTTCTGGTTCGGCACCGGGTCGATGTTTATGAACGCCATCTTCTTTGGAGATGTGATCCGGTTATAATCGCTTTACTATTCAGGCCTGTTGCGCCCGAACTTCTCATGGGCAGTCGTGAAGTCGCCGGCAACGATGGATGCAGCAAGTGATATTTCTCCGGCTATAACGGTGGCGGCAACTATTTCTGCAAACTTCAGCACTTTCCCGTCACCGTGGCAACCGATGATTTCCAGGCACTCTTTCTGTGTGGGCAGTGAAACACCTCCGCCAACCGTGCCCAAAACCAGTGAGGGTAATTGCAATGACACATACAGGTCTTTATCCATGGTTTCTGTATAGATATATCCGACACACGATTCGCTCACGTTGGCCATATCCTGGCCACAAGCCAAAAACATTGCCGCAACGCCGTTAGCTACATGCCCGTTTGAACCCAATACACCGGAAAGCTGTGCCCCTGTTACCTGCCGGTGATAAGCCAGGTCTATTTCCCTGGCGGTGGTGCGCAAAAAGCGTCTGATCACCTGTTCTGTGAAACGCACTTCTGCTGTTACGCTCTTTCCCCGTCCCAGGATGGTGTTGATGCTTGCAGGCTTCTTGTCAACGGCCATATTGCTTTCGATGGCAAAGCTTTCGATGGGAAAATGTTTGCGGATATATTTGCATACTTCAAGGGAGGCCTTCGTGATCATGTTCATGCCCATGGCGTCGCCGGTGGAAAAATGCAAACGAAGGTAAACGATTCGTCCCTGGATGTAGCTGTTGAAACGAATCAGATTGCCATGGTCGGTGGTGTTTTCTGCTACTTCACGGAGCTTGTCAAAATGTTGTTCTACCCATTCAACAAATTCTCTTGCCTGGAATACGTTTTTCAATACAAAATAGGGTGCCCGCTGGATGCCCGACGAGGTAACGGCTACGTTTGCCCCGCCTGAAAGGGATATGGCCAGTGCACCCCGGTTATACGAAGCCACCAGTGCACCCTCGGTGGTAGCCAGCGGAACAAAAAAATCGCCGCGGGCATGTTCACCGTTTATGCGCAAAGGCCCTATCACACCTACCGGAACCTGGGCAAACCCAACGATGCTTTCGATATTGCCGCGGGTTAATTCCGGGTCTATGGTGCTGTCTGTGAGGTAACTGATTTCTGATTTGCTCTGTTGTGCCAGAAAATCAGCCCTGGCCGCCATCGCTTCCCTTGAATAATCATTCTTTCGATCTTTTGGTAACTTCATGCGTATATTTTTTTTGTAAATATTTATTTACCATTTCTCTGAGAGATTATTTTTCGGTGTTTGATTGAGGATGATGAAGCGCCGTGTTTGCTTCCTTAATATACACATCGCGCTGGGGGAAAGGAATTTGTATGCCGTGCTCATTGAATTTTTTTACAATCCTGATGTTGATATCGCTGAAAAACTTTCCGCGGCGATGTATATAGATGGTTGTCCATACCAGCAATTCGAAGTGGATGCCGTTGTCGCCAAAGGACGACAGGCGGATGGCCGGTGGCGGGTCTTTTTCAACATGGGGATCATCAGCGCCAACCTCGAGCAGCAGCGCTGTTACTTTGTCGATATCGCTGCCATAGGCAACCGATACCGGAATCTTGAATCTCACCCTTTGGTCGTTATGACTCCAATTGGTGATGCGTGTTTGCGTAAATTCGGAATTCGGCACAATGATGGAAACATTGTCGTTGGTTAGGATGGTGGTAGCTCTGGCTGCTATGTCGGTAACCTTGCCATGGGTGCCACCGATCTCTATCCGGTCGCCAACCTTGATGGGCCGTTCAAAAAGGATAATGAGTCCACTGATAAAATTGTTGGTGATGTGCTGTAACCCAAAACCGATACCAATACCCAGCGCACCCACCAGTACGGTAAGCGTACTAAGGTCCACACCCGCCGTTTCCAGGATGATCAATAATCCGAGAAATACAATGATGTACCTTACAATACTTCCAATGGCCATACGCACACCAATCTCAGTAGTGTGCTTTGTAAGCAGGCGATTGACCATCAGTCTTTTAAGTCTGCCGGTAAGAAAGATCAACAAGGCCACTCCCAGCACGACATAAAGGATCAGCCACAAAGTGATGGTGCTTTCTCCCAGGTGAAGAAGCGGGTAGTTTAATGTTTCCCTAATTGATCTGCCCACATTTTCAATATGTTCCATTTTTAATTGTTGAGGATCCAATGCAAAATTAAACAATTGTTGCTTTCTCTGACGTTTTTTTGGTACAAGGCTTCCTTTTTGGCTCTGGCTGCTGGATAGTGCGCTCTCCGAAACTATTCCATCCCATTGAAACATAAGGAAAAATTTTGCTTGTGGAGCCTCGATTGTTAACTTTGCATATCAGAAAGCGTGTGAGATCATATTTTTGTATGATTATTTATTCGCTAAGAAAACCCACATATACACATGGCAGCAAATGACAATTCTCTTTGGTACAAGGATGCGGTGATCTATCAATTGCATGTTCGATCTTTTTATGACAGCAATGGTGATGGCATCGGTGATTTTAAAGGTTTGATCATGAAGCTGGACTACATTAAGAGCCTCGGGGTCAACACCATCTGGCTGCTGCCTTTCTATCCTTCGCCGCTTAAGGATGGTGGTTACGATATTGCCGATTTCACCGGCATACATTCCGACTATGGCAGCCTTGCAGATTTCAGGCGTTTTGTAAAGGAGGCTCATCACAGGGGTTTGCGTATCATTACCGAATTGGTGCTGAACCATACATCCTCGGAGCACAGTTGGTTCAAGCGGGCCAGGAAGGCCAAGCCCGGCAGTGTGTACCGCGATTTCTATGTTTGGAGCGACACTCCTGACAAATATGCTGATGCGCGGATCATCTTTCAGGACTTTGAAGTGTCGAACTGGACCTACGATCATGTGGCCGGGGCCTATTACTGGCACCGCTTTTATTCGCATCAGCCCGACCTGAATTTTGAAAGCCCCCGTGTGCAGCAGGAAATTTTCAAGGTGCTGGACTTCTGGTTTAATATTGGTGTGGATGGTTTCCGTCTCGATGCTGTTCCTTATTTGTATGAGGCAGAAGGCACCAATTGTGAAAACCTGCCCGAAACACATGCTTTCCTGAAGAAGCTGCGCAAGTACGTGGATGAAAAATATGACAACCGTTTGCTTCTGGCGGAAGCCAATCAATGGCCCAATGATGCATGTGAGTATTTTGGTGATGGAGACGAATGCCACATGGCTTTTCATTTCCCGGTGATGCCGCGACTCTATATGGCACTCAGGATGGAGGACAGGTTCCCGGTGGTGGATATCCTTGAGCAAACCCCAAAGATCCCTGACAACTGCCAGTGGGCCATTTTTTTACGCAATCATGATGAGCTTACCCTGGAGATGGTCTCCGACGAAGAGCGGGATTACATGTACACTGCCTTTGCAAAGGATCCAAGGAAACGGGTGAACGTGGGCATCCGGAGAAGGCTTTTTCCATTACTGGCAAAGGATACCCGCAGCATTGAACTGATGAATATGCTGCTGCTGTCGCTTCCTGGAACACCTATCATTTATTACGGTGACGAAATCGGGATGGGCGACAACTACTACCTCGGCGACAGGGATGGCGTGCGCACACCAATGCAGTGGTCGCCCGATAAAAATGCCGGTTTCTCCAACGCCGACCCGCAACGACTTTTCCTGCCCCTTGTGATAGACCCCGATTACCATTATACCTCGGTAAATGTGGAAAACCAGGAGAAAAACCCTTCTTCATCCCTTTGGTGGCATCGCCGGGTGATTGCCAAAAGGCAACAATACAAGGCCTTCGGCAGAGGCAGCCTGAAATTTGTGAACACCAGCAATCCAAAGGTGCTGGCATTCATCAGGTCATACGAAGATGAAAACATCCTGGTGATCGTAAACCTGTCGCGTTACTCGCAGTATGCAGAGCTCGACCTGGCAGAATACGCCGGTTCGACACCCTTTGAAATGTTTAGCCATAATGAGTTCCACGACATTACGGAGGATCCCTGGGTTTTCGCCATGCAGTTCAAAAATTATTTCTGGTTCGAACTGAAAAAACAGGATGTTGCAAAAACTACCGACGACGAACCTCGACTTCCCATGGTCATTCGTAAGGAGGAATGGACAAATATGGATATTGATCTGCAGCATGCCATCAAGGTATACCTCTATAATTATCTGATCAATATTCAGTGGTTCAGGGGCGACACCAGGAAGCTGCGAAACATCAATATCATTGATGTGATCCCCATCTCGGAAAAGCGTTTCGGGCCGCAATTGTACATGATAGAGCTCGACCTGATCGAAGGGAAAAAGGATATTTATCTGATGCCTATTGCGTTAGCGTTAAATAACAAGGCAGAGGATGTTCTTTCAAAAAGTCCGCGATCGGTAATTGTCAATATTGTGCTTGAAGGCGAAAAAGGTGTGCTGTATGACGGGGCTGCCGACAGAACCCTCCAGGAAAGCCTGTTTGACCTGATACACAGGCGCTCCCAGTTCAAAGGGATCAACGGCAACATCCGCGCTAAATCGGGCAGCCTGCTGAAAAAACAATTTGATCCGGATGAAAACCTCCTGCCACACCTGATCACCACCAGGCACACAAACTCCTCCATCGTGTTTGGCGACAAATTCTTCCTGAAAATATACCGGAGTCCGCAAGAAGGTGAAAATCCCGATGTGGAAATCATGAAGCACCTGACCCGGAAAACAGACTTTGACCACATACCTAAGTACCTGGGCCGGATCGATTACAGGAACCCCCGTCTTGAAAACACCTCCCTGGCCATCCTCATGGAGCTTATACCCAATGTGGGTAAGGCCTGGGATATGACGCAAACAGCCATAGAAGACTTTTTTGACAAACTCTTGTCAGAAAAGGATACCTATGAAAAAAGCGGTCATACCGTTACCGTGGAAAAGGACGAACTGATCGGATCGTTTTTCCTGGAAATGGTGGCACTGCTGGCAAAACGAACAGCTGAAATGCACATGGCCATCTTGTCACTGAAAGACTTCAAGGGATTTGAAGCAGAGCCTTTTTCATTGTTATATCAAAAGTCAGTGGTGCAGTCGCTTCGAACCTTTCTGAGAAAGTCGTTTTTCCAGATCAAAGCGATGAAGCAGCAGGTGCCGGAACAACATCGTGAGCTCCTTAACGAAATGATGAACAGCGAAAAGGAATTCCTGTCCAACATCAGGCAATGGCTGGAAGTTGCAAAAATACCGGCGCTGAAACTGCGTATCCATGGTAATTACAAACTGGACAAGGTGTTGTTTACAGGTAAAGATTTTAAAATCTTTAATTTTGAGGGAGAGCTTGAACGTCCGTTTGGAGTAAGAAAAATCAAACACAGTCCGTTGAAGGATGTGGCCGCCATGCTCAGCTCCTTCCATTATGCCATCTACCAGGGATACTTCCACCGCAAGGAGTTTGTACCTGTTGACACTTTTTACCTGCGCAGACTGGTGGAAGAATGGTATTCCAAAGTGGCAAAAACATTCATGGACAGTTATGTGAAAACCATCTCATCGGCCGGCATCATTCCGAATGATGAAACAGTGCGAACGAACCTCCTAAATGTGTATATGTTTGAAAAGGCCGTGCAGGAGTTGAAATATTTTGTTGAATACGAGCCTGAATTACTGGTAATACCGCTGAAGATCCTGCAAAAAATCCGCTGATGATTGCTTGCCGGCATGGCATGCAGCGCAAAAAAAGTGTGTAAATATTCCCCATTCGTGTTGCCACACCCCACTGAGATTGTGTTCTTTTTTTTGTGGCCATCATAAATATGCTAAATGATATTATTCATGTCTTTTTTGATGAATCTTCAAGAGATCAATTTTTGACACTGCGAAATAATTTGTATATCACGTGAATAGGATTGCATGATTTGAAATACCGGTGAGTTATTGAAGGCTTCATATTATTACCGGCCATTAATGGTATTGCAGCAAATGATGCAGAACAGGATGCTCAAGCCGGAATGGCATAATATATGAACAAAAGGGCAGCGAAAAGCAACTGGCAGTCTACGTATTGAGGTCAACCGAAAACGATCGTCAATTATTAACCTTTAACCTTTCGACTTTTTGACCTTTTGACATTTCGACCTTTTGACATTTCGACCTTCATCACATTTGTTAAAAACCGCTTAACTAAAAATATATGGAACAAAACGGCTATTTGAGAGCAAGTGACATTGATGCCCTGATCTTTGATCTGGACGGTGTGATCACGCAGACGCGCAGGGTACATAAAAAGGCCTGGAAGGAATTGTTCGATGCCTTTCTGAATTCGGAGGGGAGGAGTGATTCCATGACAGAGCGTGACTATGATGATTATGTTGACGGTAAGCCCCGTTATGAGGGAGTGCGCAGTTTCCTGGAATCCCGGGAGATGGAATTGCCTTTCGGCGATATTGATGATGAACCCGGCTACAGTACCATATGCGCACTGGGAAACAAAAAAAATGCATTGTTTCATGATATCATTCGTGAAGACGGTGTGGATATTTATGAATCTGCTGTGGATAGGCTTAAGCAATGGCGTGCTGCGGGTATTCCTACGGCCATTGTGTCCTCCAGCAAAAACTGTAAATTCATCATTGAGCAGGCGGGTATCGACCATCTTTTTGATGTGCGTGTGGATGGAATGGTGTCGGAGGAGCGCGGGTTGAAGGGGAAGCCCGATCCGGACATTTTCCTGGAGGCTGCTTCTGAACTGGGTGCCAGGCCTGAGCGGAGCA
>SKTQ01000033.1 GCA_007122505.1 Bacteroidales bacterium
GACAGCTTTTTCAGGGCATCCTGCAATGGTTTTGCAGCGTATTTGACCGCTGCAAACGCATCTGCCTCATATTCATGGCGACGGCTCATCCGGTTTCCAAGTATTCCAAGAATAAGAGAAACCGGAGAGTACAACAGACCAAAAGCGAGGATACCCATATGGAAACTGGCCTCCTCTGCTCCCAAAGCCATTGACAGCTCCGGTCGATTGATAAACAAGCCCAGCAAAAACAACATGATACCCGTATGTAATATGGATATCACCATCCCTTTTGCGGTGTGCTTTTTCTTATAATGGCCAATCTCATGAGCCAAAACGGCCACCAGCTCCTCTGTTGTGTGTTCCTTTATGAGGGTGTCAAACAAAACAATCCGCTTCTTCGGTCCGATACCGCTGAAATAGGCATTCGCCTTTGAACTCCGTTTAGATCCGTCAATCACAAAAATATTGTCCAATTTAAAGCCCGCCTCCCGTGCAAACTTTTCTATTTCTTCACGCAACGGCCCGTCCTCTAATGGTTTTTGCTTATTGAAGAGGGGAACAATCAGTGTGCTGTAAAACATCATCATAAAGAGGCTGAAAGCCGTAAAGACAATCCATGCATACAACCAGAAAAGATTTCCTGCAACAGCATAGAACCATACGAAAAGAGCCAACAAGCCGCCCCCGATGATCAACGCCAGAAGCCATCCTTTGATTTTGTCCAGCACATAGGTTTTAGGGCTTGTACGGTTAAACCCAAAGCGCTCTTCGATCACAAATGTGCCATAAATATCAAATGGCGTAGACAAAATATCGGAAGCCAGTCCAATGATACCAAAAAACAGCAGGGCCATCCAAACCGGATGCACGGTAAAGTCCCTGACCAGGCCGTCAATATATCCAAACCCGCCAAAAACAAGCATCAATATGATAAAAACAAAAGAAAGGCTGCTGGTTAATATTCCGAATTTCATGTTTACCCGCGAATACTCCTGCGATTTGCGGTACTTTTCCTCTTCATAAATGCCTTTGAGCTCAGGCGGAAGGGTTTTGCTCCAACGGCTCGCATTCAGGTAATCCATCACCCGGTCGAATACAAAATCCAACACGATGATGACGAGGATGATATACAATATTGTTTGTTCCATCTTTTCAATTGGCTATTGATTAATAGGACCCGCTTCTTTTCCGTACAAACCATTCGACGCTCAGAAACAAAAGCACGATAAAGAAAAGGGCTTTCAAATTGATGATCTCTGAAAACTCTTTCTGGTCGTAGAGTCTTGGGCGGATATCAGTCCTTTCGTTAATATGGGCGGCCAATGCTTCCCATTGACCGGGATAAAACATGGCTGCATTGGTTCCGGCAGCCATCTGAAACAGCAGGCTATGGTCGGCAATAGTGCGCAGTCCCTCCAGGTCCAGTTCGGCAACGTTAAAAACACCTTCATCGGTAAATATTTCCTCGCCAACACTGACACGCGCCTGCCAGGTATATTCACCCGGCCGGAAGTTACCTGCATTCAGACGGTAGGCGTTAGCCGTCCGCCCCATGATATATGGATATTCCACACCATCCATATCACGGACAAAGAGTTGAACTTCCGGATCATTGATCAATTCAAAACCACGGTTATACAATTCGGCCTCGAAAATAACAGCTTCATTTTCATATACGATGTGTTCCGTGTTTACACGAAACAACCTCCGGTCTTCCTGGATGGCCAGGTATTGTATTATCCGAGATATCAATTCATCCACAGGACGATGATCGCTCCTGCGCATGAAGCTGTGCAGTCTCCATCGCCACAAGCCTTCCCCTGTAATGACCCCGCTTCTGCGACCGCCAATGTCGGCAAACATAATCAGAGGCTGATCGGTAGGTACAGCACCAATTTTCTGATACAACAATATGTGACCGGCTCCCGAAACATTATAGTTGCCAAACGGGGAATACAGGGGCGGCAAAAGATCCAGAAGGGTTGTGGACATTTCAGGCAGTGAAAACAGTACGAAGGCCTGGTTAAAAAGAGGCAATGTTTCTGTCAGCTCACCGGTGCGCGGTTCGATTTCCAGTCCTGTTGCAATGCGGTTAAACGCCGGAAGATTGGTCTGCTTGCCGATAACAAATAGAAAAGCGGTGGATGTTTGGTCAGCCTGCTCAAGCACTGCAGGCCGTGGGTGCTGATCGGACGGCAGCTGATGCATGATCACCAGGTCATAGGCTTCTATGCTTCCGGAGAAATCAGCCATGAGTGATACCTCAGCCTCAAAATGATCGTTGTTGGTGATGGCTGCCTTCAGGGCACCAACATCCGGATGGGGGCTGTTGGCAAGGATAAGCACCTTCTGCCTGCCGTCAATCACATCAATAAAGAAATCACGATAGTTATTCTCTAAGCTTACCTCATCTGCCAGTGGGGAAAGTTCAGCACGATACTGCTGCATGCCGGGTTCATCTGCTTCCAGGTGCAGGGAAACAATCTCAATGTGGTGGTCTGATCCGAAGGTGATATTCTCACCGAAAAGCTCTTCACCATTGCGGCTGACTGTCAGCCGGCTTGTCATACCTCGGCTTTCCATGGCTTCTATCTCGATCTCAAGAGGAAAACGGTTGCCAAGATATGTGATTTGGTTGTGATTAACTCCCTTCAGTATCAGGTCTCTGCGTGGGAGAGTGTCGCCCAGGGCTAAGGTATAAAGTGGGTAATTAACGTTGGCCGCTGCATACAAGGGATTTACACCACGGTTAAAGATACCGTCACCGGCCATGACCACTGCACCGATATTGCGGTTACTATAGCGTACCTCCATCTCTCCAAAAACTTCCGACATGTTGGTAACACGGTCAGTAAAGTCGACCGGACCATCCTGCACAACGGACTCACCAAAGGTGTATAGCCGGGTTTGAAACCTCTCCGACATTTCATTCATGAAATCGTTCATTGCAGGAAGATATTGATCGTGATAAAAGGCGGAATCTTCTGCCAGTAAGAGGGAGGATGAATTGTCCTGTACAAAAATCAAGAGGGGTTGTTCCACATGCTGTGTGCGTCTTTCAACCAGCGGTGCGAGCAACAGAAAAGCCAGAACGGTGACCACAATAAAGCGAAAAACCGCCAAAACGCGCCTCAGTAGCGGATGAAATTCTGTTTTGCTCCGGTAATATAGCAGGCCGCTATACAGAAGTCCGCACAAAATACAGAGAATGATCATCCAGGAGGGGTAGTCAAAAAGAATATTCATATTCATAATAAAATCAATATCAAAAATGATCAACACTTGCAAGCATTTGCAAACATGTGCAAAGATACTGCTTATTGGGCAGTGTGCAAGCCGGGTTTTATTCACACCGGGCGCAAATGCTGCATCCGAAAGACAGTATCATTTAGAATGCTGCAAAGCAATCCACTCACACAAAAAAAACCATCTGCCTGTAATAACGGGCAGATGGTTGGTTTTCATATATAGTCAGCTATTATTTGGATGGGCTGTCCGGGGATTTGCCCTTGCTGGTGGATTGGCCGCCGGGACGTCCGATCTGGTCTCTCATAGAGGTATCGGCTTTGATATTTTCCATGCGGTAGTAATCCATAATACCGAGATTTCCACTTCTGAATGATTCTGATATCGCTTTTGGAATTTCTGCCTCGGCCTGGATCACGTTGGCTCTTGCTTCCTGGGCTTTGGCTTTCATTTCCTGTTCTGCAGCAACGGCCATAGCGCGGCGCTCTTCGGCCTTAGCCTGAGCGATGTTCTTATCGGCATTGGCCTGGTCGATCTGCAGCATGGCACCGATGTTTTTACCCACATCGATATCGGCGATGTCGATGGAGAGAATTTCGTAAGCCGTACCGGAATCAAGTCCTTTGGAAAGAACCACCTTTGAAATGCTGTCGGGGTTTTCAAGTACCTGCTTATGGTGTTGCGCAGAACCGATGGAGGTAACAATACCTTCACCCACCCTTGCCAGGATTGTTTCTTCACCGGCACCGCCAACCAACTGCTTGATATTGGCGCGCAGTGTAACCCTTGCTTTGGCAATCAGCTGAATACCGTCCTTAGCAACGGCAGCAACAGGAGGCGTATTGATCACTTTCGGCTTTACCGACATCTGGACAGCTTCCAGAACGTCGCGGCCGGCAAGGTCGATAGCCGTGGCTGTTTTAAAATCAAGTGGGATATTCGCTTTATCGGCACTGATAAGGGCATTGACAACCGCTTTTACCCGTCCTCCTGCCAGGTAGTGTGCTTCCAGGTCGTTCCGGTTCAGGGTAAGACCTGCTTTTGTTGCCGAGATGAGGTTGTTTACAATGACCGCCGGCGGAATTTTACGCCACCGCATTAAAACCAACTGAAGGAGACTGATCCGCACACCCGAAACCAGTGCAGAGAACCAGAGACCTACAGGGATAAAGTAAAAAATAACCCACAATGCCACAATACTCACGAGGGCTATGGCAATAATCACTCCAATGTTTTGCTCCATGTTTATGCTTCTTTAGATTTGACAATAATTTTATTTCCTTCTACTTTGATAACCACAATAGGTGTATTTTCAGGGATAAGGTTATCTTTTGACCTCACCTCATAATACTCATCCTTTATGAGTGCTTTCCCCATGGGGTTTAAACGGGTAATGGCAACACCTTCGTCGCCTTTGATCACTTTATCGGCTTCAACAACATTCACCCTGCTGTCAATGGCTGAACTATGCATGGCCTTTTTCCATGTATTGGAACGCAAGGCAAAAGTCAGGGCCAGTACACTGACCACCAAAGTTCCGATCAGGGTCATGATACCGGTTTCTGTGCCGTAATGGTTAAATGAAACCACAATACCGGCTATTACCAGCCCAACACCAAAAAGGCCAACAACAGTTGCACCCGGCACCACCAATATCTCAAGCAGCAGGAAAATTATTCCCACCACTATTAAACTCAAAACAATCAACCACACCATTTGTTTGCTTTTTTGGTTCTTTTACTGCATTCTGCAGGCATTTACTGATGATCCTCGTTGCCTGCCGGCACATTATGGATTGTAATAATTCATTGCTGTTGGTAAAAACTCCCTGGCAGCATTTATTCTTGCCTGGTTGGATGGATGCGTACTCAAAAACTGGGGTATACCGGGCCCGCTTGAGTAGGCAAGCATCCGCTCCCAGAAAGTGATGGTATGATTTGGGTCATAACCTGCCATTGCCATGAAGATCATTCCCAATGCATCGGCTTCATATTCGTGCTGACGGCTGTAGGCAAGGGTTCCGAGGGTCCCTCCCACCCCAAATGCCATCATAAAAATATCCCTTGTTTCCTGGGGTCTTTCGCGGAGAGCTACGTCCAGACTGATAGCTCCCATGGTAAGGAGGAGTTGCTGGCTCATGCGTTCGTTACCATGCCGGGCAATAACATGAGCAATTTCGTGCGACATAACCACAGCCAGGCCGTTTTCGTCCTGCGTAAGGTCAAGGATGCCGGTATAAATCGCTATCTTACCCCCGGGCATTGCCCAGGCATTGACCTGATCGCTCTGCACCAGGTTAAACTGCCAGTCAAAATCGCGCACACGACGCCCCTGACCGGTATCCCGTAAATATTGAACAACGGCACCGGATATCCTGTCGCCTGATCGCTGAACCATTTGTGCGCGTGGGTCATTTGAAGAAACAACCTGATGCTCCTGCATAAAACCCTGATAATTTGCCGCAGCCATCTCGCTGAGCAAGCCTTCGGGTAGCATCGTAACCTGTCGCCGGCCTGAAAAAGGTACAGTGCTGCATGAAGAAACCAGCAGAGCTAAGGCCAGTAATAAAATCAATCGGGATGTTCTCACTTCTAAAATTATTAATGAATGATGTTCTTACATTATTTCTAACAAAAATAACCAAAAAAATGAATCAGTGTTCAGAAACTTTTCATTCTAACATATGACTTTTGTGGATTTTGTTTTGCCAAGCTTTGGTTAAAGCGTTGGCTTGTGCGACTTGGCAATGCGTGCGACTGTTGAGCATTGGCATTATTCGTTCAGCTTTTTATAAATTTTCTTCATCATCAACTCTTTTACCAAATCACCAAAAACCTTGTCTTCCAGTATTTTTTCAAAAATTTCTTGATTCTGATCCATTCGTCCAATGAGCTTGTCTATGAACTTGTCGTTGAAAGCAAATTTGAACGTGTCGATTTTATTTACTCTTGCTTGTGTCTGCAAGGTCTTATCCTCCATCAATTCCGCTTCAATTTGGTCGAAGAATAATTTGTCCGCTTCTTCAAATTCTGTCCCGAAACGTTCATTGAGTACGTTGATGATTTCAGAAAGCAAAGCTTCTTCGTCTTTTGCTCTTTTCAGTCCTGCTTCTGATGTTCCACTTAGTTCACCTTCTTCTCCCTTTTGTAATTCTATGGAGCCTTCTTTTATCTTCTGTAAGCGGTAATATTCCAAAGCTACTTCATCATCCAAATGCAATGATTCAGAAAGTTCCCGTTTTGGAAGTCTGGTTTGTAATAGCTTGGCATATGCATAGAATTTTTCAAATTCTGCATCAATAAAAGGCATGATTTGAGAAAGGAAAGCATAGAGATTTGTCCAGGAGCGTAAACCTTTTTTAAACTCGTCTTGCTTTTCTTCTTCAGTTATGGCTCGATACCTGTCAACAGCAGGGTCTGTGAAAGCATAAAGATGCTTTTGTTGTTTTGGATTGTTTAATTTGGTTTTGGGGTCAAAATACACATTGGCAAATGCTTCAATTTCCTGTTCCCAATACACTTGAAATTGATCCAGTCTTGCCTTTAAGTCGTACAAATGGTTGATATCTGTTTCCTCAGTTACGGAAGTAACTTCATAGTAGGGTTGGAAGGAATCCAGAATTGTTTGTCTCTCATTGGCAAAATCTAATACAAAGGTGTCTTCTTTACCGGGGCAAGTTCTGTTTAGTCGTGAAAGCGTCTGTACTGCTTTAACCCCTGAAAGCTTTTTATCCACATACATTGTATGCAGTAACGGTTGGTCAAATCCGGTTTGGTACTTATCCGCTACGATCAGGATCTTGTATTCATCTTTTTCAAAAGCACCTGGCAACTCTTTTTCACTGTAACCAGTTATTTCGGGTTCTGAAACGCCTTCCGGTACATCATCGTCAATTACTTTTCCTGAAAACGCGACTAAGACTTTTATTTCTTTATCATAACCCTTCTCATTTATATAGCTTTCAAATTCCTCGAAATACCTTTTCGCATGAAGTCTTGACCCACAAACCAGCATGGCTTTGGCTTTACCTCCAATTTTTTTGGAAACTACATCTCTGAAATGTTCAATGATAATTTCTGTTTTTTGCGCAAGATTGTGGGGGTGCAATGAAACAAATTTACCAATGGCTTTTGCAGCTTTTTTCTTGTTTAGCTGTGGGTCCTCCTGAATGGCTTTGGTCAGTTTAAAAAAAAGTTCGTAGGTGATATAGTTTTGCAATACATCAAAAATAAATCCTTCTTCTATTGCTTGACGCATTGAGTACAAATGAAATGGCTTTGGTTTACCCTCTGAATCTTGGTCACCAAATACCTGTAGCGTTTTATACTTGGGTGTTGCCGTGAAAGCAAAAAATGAAATATTATCTTGTTGACCTCTAGCGGCTGCTGA
>SKTQ01000153.1 GCA_007122505.1 Bacteroidales bacterium
TCAGGGAGTCTTCGACCGGAAATATCTGCTGGTAATGCAACGCTGACACGCCAACCAGACGGCACCTATATTGTTGAAACAGATCAGCCGCGTCAGAATGTGACCATTGCCGTAAATGCCATGGTTGAAGGACGGATGGAGTTTCTTGATCAAATGGAATTCCGTGTGTTTGCCTTACCACGTCCTGAAGCACGTATTGCAGGTTTTGACGGTGGCCGCGTTGACCGGCAAGTATTGCTCAGAGCCGGAGTACTGGAAGCAACCATGGGAGAAGATTTTCTGTTTGCAGGGGTAAACTGGCGCGTACAATCGTTCGACATGATCACGTTTGTTGCTGGTGAGCAAAGGTCTGCAAGACAAACAAACGGCAGTGCATTAACGGATGAAATGCGCCGGTTTCTTACCGATGCCAGACCGAATCAGCTTTTATTTTTCAGGCAGATTCGTGCCGTGGGGCCAGGAGGTGAAACAAGGCTCCTTGGAGATTTATCGTTTAACATAAACTAACCAAATAATCAGGAGGAAAATCCCTATGTCAAAAAATATTTTGCTTTTCTCCATCTCGCTGATCTTCATAACCCTTGCTGCAACTGCACAAGAAGAGCGGGAAAGACCCAGAGACAGCTTTTACGACAGAATGTCTGTGGCAGAAAGGAGACCCGTGGAGCTGCCCTATGTCCGGGAAGCGGATGTGCTTTGGTCGAAAAGAATCTGGCAGTATATCGATGTCAGAAAAACCATGAACCAGCCACTCTATTTCCCTGAAAGGCCGTCAGGTGGATATAGAAACCTGATGCAGGTATTGGAAGATGCCATCCGGGCGGGAGAAGTCAGGGCATATGGTGTTGATGATGATTCTTTCGAAAGAGAGCCGTTTGATCCTGTGGAGTTATTCGACAATATCCTGTCGAGAGTGGAAGTTATCGTTATTGAGGGCCAGGAAGTTGAAGAGGTAATTCCCTTCAGGACCTCAGAGGTGCTTGTCTTCAGGATCAAGGAAGAATGGTTCATCGATCAGCGCCGTGGTGTGCTGGATGTGCGCATCATTGGCCTTTCGCCTGCCAGACTGGTCAGGGATGAAGAAACAGGTCGCTACACCGATATACAGGACCCGCTTTTCTGGGTGCCTTTCGAAGAGGCCCGCACAGCATTAGCCAACGCGCCTGTTGTCAACCGTCGAAACGACAAAATGGTAAAATCCTTTGATGACCTTTTCATTCGGCGATTCTTTGATGCAACCGTTTACAGGGAAGATCGACCTGACAACCGAGCCATCAGGGAATATATTGACAATCCTATGGACCGGCTGCTGGAAGCCCAACGAATTATGGAAGAGATCCGAAACTTTGAACTAGACCTTTGGCAACATTAAAAACTGCCTCAGCTAAGTGATAGGCTGATAATCCAACACTAGATAATTTCTGACAAAAGGGGGCTCAATAATAGCCCCTTTTTTTATATCATGCCGGCAGGATTGACCCACTTGTCGAAGTCATCATTCTCTACCAGGCCTGATTTCAGAGCTGCTGCCTTCAGCGTAATGCCTTCGTTATGAGCCAACCGGGCAATTTTTGCTGCATTATCGTATCCAATGTGCGGGTTTAGTGCGGTAACCAGCATCAGGGAGTTTTGCAGATGCTTCCGGATATTTTCAGGATTGGCTTCTATACCTGCCACACACCGTTCTGTAAAACTGGCACATGCATCTGACAACAACCGGGCCGATTGAAGCAGGTTGTAAATCATCATCGGCTTAAACACATTCAACTGAAAATGGCCACTCATGCCTCCCACCGTAATGGCAGTGTCATTCCCTATAACATGCGCTGCAACCATGGTCATTGCCTCCGGCTGAGTAGGGTTCACTTTACCCGGCATAATAGAGCTCCCCGGTTCATTGGCAGGCAGCGCGATTTCGGCGATACCGCAACGGGGACCTGAAGCAAGCAAGCGTATATCATTGGCAATCTTCATTAGGCTTACGGCAAGGGCTTTCAAAGCACCACTGGTTTTTACCACAGCATCATGGGCTGCCAATGCTTCAAATTTATTAGGTGCGGTAACAAATGGTTTACCGGTAAACTCAGCTATCTTTTCAGCCACGGCAACATCAAAACCCCGGGGTGCATTGATGCCTGTTCCAACGGCTGTTCCACCCAGTGCCAACTCCTGTAAATGGCCCATGCTGTATTTCAACGCCTCCATGCCATGATCAAGTTGAGACACAAAGCCTGAAAACTCTTGTCCCAATGTCAACGGAGTAGCATCCATCAGGTGTGTGCGTCCGATTTTAACATGACTCTGAAAATATTCGGATTTTGCAAGCAAAGCATCTCTGAGTCCGGCCAAAGCAGGGAGTGTCATATCATCAATAACGCTGTAAGCGGCAATATGCATGGCCGTGGGAAAAGTGTCGTTCGAAGACTGCGACTTATTTACATGGTCGTTGGGGTGTACTTTTTTTTGTTCGTCGTCAATATTCCCGCCCATGATCTCATGCGCCCTGTTGGCAACAACCTCATTGACGTTCATGTTGCTTTGGGTGCCGCTGCCTGTTTGCCATACAACCAGGGGGAAATGATCGTCCAGACGACCTTCCAGAATGTCGTCGCAAGCCTGCACAATGGGCTTCATTAAGTCTTCGGGCAAAACACCCAATTCGTGATTAACAATTGCCGCTGCTTTTTTCAAAATAGCAAAAGCATGAATCACCTCACGGGGCATTTTTTCTTCACCGATCGGAAAGTTTTCAATAGCCCTTTGAGTTTGCGGCCCCCAGTATTTGCCCACAGGAATTTTTACCGGTCCAAGGGTGTCGTAATCTGTCCTAAACTTTTCTGTCATCATTTATTGGCTTTATAGTTTTAAAGATGTTGATACAAGAGATGTATCCCCATTTTGTTTTTAGCCAAACAAATGATGTCTGTTTTATGTTCAGAAAACAGCTTATTCCATACTATAAAAGTCGTTCCCTTTATCATCCACCAAGATGAACGCGGGAAATTTCTCTACACGGATTCGGTAGATCGCCTCCATTCCAAGTTCGGGATATTCAAGCAGTTCCACTTGCTTTATGTTTTCCTGTGCCAGTATAGCGGCAGGGCCGCCAATACTTCCCAGATAGAAGCCGCCATGCTTTTTACAGGCGTCTGTCACAGCCTGGCTGCGGTTCCCTTTGGCGATCATCACCATGCTGCCGCCATTCTCCTGGAACAAGTCCACATAAGAGTCCATTCTGCCTGCAGTGGTAGGACCAAATGACCCGGACGCCATCCCTTCAGGCGTTTTGGCAGGCCCGGCATAATAAACAGGATGATCTTTGATATATTGAGGCAATCCTTCGCCCGCATCAAGCTTTTCTTTCATTTTTGCATGTGCAATGTCACGGCCAACGATGATGGTTCCGTTCAGCGACAGCCGGGTGCCCACAGGATGTTTTGTCAGCTCAGCCAGAATGTCGGTCATGGACCTGTCCAGATCAATTTCCACAGCACCGGCAGTATCGTCTTTTTGGCGATAAGCTTCCGGGATAAAGCGAGCCGGATTGTCTTCCAGTTTTTCGATCCATATACCGTCTTTATTGATTTTGGCTTTGATGTTCCTGTCTGCAGCACAAGATACGCCCATGCCCACCGGACAGGATGCACCATGTCGTGGCAGGCGAATCACACGGATATCCAGGGCAAAGTATTTACCGCCGAACTGCGCACCAATGCCAAGTTTAAAAGCTGCATCCAGAACCCTTTGTTCCATCTCCTTATCCCTGAAAGCCCTGCCTCCATCGTTGCCCGTTTCAGGTAAGTCGTCCAGGTATTTTGCGCTGGCCAGCTTTACGGTTTTTAGAGTTGATTCGGCTGATGTACCCCCAACAACAAAGGCTACATGATAAGGCGGACATGCTGCTGTGCCCAGGCTTTTCAGTTTATCGACCAAAAAAGCTTCCAGTTTTTCAGGATTCAGCAAAGCCTTGGTTTGTTGATAAAGGGCTGTTTTGTTGGCCGATCCGCCTCCCTTGGCCACAAATAAAAAGCTGTATTCATCCCCGTCTACCGCAGAAATGTCAATCTGGGCAGGAAGGTTTGTGCCGGAGTTTTTCTCCTTATACATGTCTAAGGGAATAGTTTGCGAATACCTTAAATTTTCTTCGGTGTACACATTGTAAACACCTTTTGACAGGGCAACTGCATCACCTCCACCGGTCCATACCTGTTGACCTTTTTTCCCAATAATGGTGGCCGTACCGGTGTCCTGGCAAAATGGCAACACTCCCTTTGCGGAGATTTCCGCGTTTCGCAGCATGGTGAGTGCTACATACTTATCATTGTCACTAGCCTCCGGATCATCAAGAATGGCGGCAACCTGTTTTACATGCTCTGTGCGCAGCATGAAGGACGCATCAAACAATGCCTGTTGAGCCAGTTTTGTCAGCCCTTCAGGGGCTACCCGCAAAATCTGTTTCCCGTCAAAAGTGTCTAAAGACACGTGGTCGCGGGTAAGCAAATAATACGCTGTTTTGTCTTCAGCCAATGGAAAAGGATCCTGGTAAGAAAAGTCCGGTGTTTTCATATCAATAGGTTTAGGGGTGAATGAGTCCCGAAATATACAATATTTCGATCAAGCTTCAAAAAAAATCTACCCGATTTTATCTCTCTCGCAAAACCGGGCACCGGCATTCCGGTTATTATCAGGAAATTTTGGCGAAAACGTTTGTTTTTCTGCTTATTATCATGTTGACCAGCAAGGGATAGCGAAAGGATTTGCCGGAATTGTTGTATCTTTGCGGGTTATGGAAACAATGAGACAGAATCGGATTTCCCGGTTAATACAGAAAGATTTAGGAGAAATACTGCAATTGGCAGGCAGAGACTGGTTTCCCGGTGCCATGATTACCGTTACCAAGGTTTATGTTACAACAGACCTCTCTATTGCCAAGGTATATATGAGTGTTTTCGGAAAAGATGCCGGCGACATTCTGAAGCAAGTGGATATGCGGAACAAGGAAATCCGCAGGCAACTCGGCTCCAGGGTTAAGAATCAGCTGCGACAGGTACCGGAGTTGCGCTTTTTTATTGATGACAGCCTGGACTACATTGACAACATTGAAAAACTGTTGAATACTTAGGCCAATCCGCATGCAATACGATCCCATCAAGAAATTGCTTGGCAACATTTTCAACAAACGGCCATTGACCCGTAAACTGTTTTATGGCATGCTGGATATCCTGTTGCTTCGCACGTGGCATATCCACAGGGCAATCAGACAGTTTGCCCGTCATTACGAAAAAGCAGAGAATATTCAGGTTCTGGACGCAGGAAGCGGCCTTGGGCAATATAGCTGGTACCTTGCCCGAAAATTTCCAAAATGGCACGTGACCGCCCTCGACATCAAAAAAGATGAAATTGATAGCTGCCGTCATTTCTTCCAAAAAGCAGGGAAAAAAAATGTGGCATTTGTGCATGGAGATCTTTTGCATTTTATTGAACCGGACACATACGATCTTGTACTCTCGGTGGATGTAATGGAACACATTGAGAACGACCGCCGCGTTTTCAGCAACTTTTTCAACTCTCTAAAAAAAGGTGGCATGCTGCTGATAAGCACGCCTTCCGATCGCGGAGGCAGCGATGTGCGCGACTCTGATGATGACTCCTTTATCGAAGAGCATGTCAGAGATGGTTATTCCATTCAGGAAATTGAAGAGAAGCTCCAACAGGCCGGTTTCAACGAAACATCTGTTGCCTATACTTATGGCAGGCCCGGCAGCATTGCCTGGCGTTTGTCCATGAAATACCCGTTGATTATGCTGAGTTGGTCAAAAGCTTTGTTGCTGTTACTCCCGCTCTATTATCTGCTGACCATGCCGGTTGTATTGATCCTCCACTTGCTGGATGTGAGATCAAAACACCCAACGGGCACGGGTCTTATGGTAAAAGCCTGGAAATAATTTAAGCATTGTATCTTATGCGCTTGCCTTTTTACATAGCCTGGCGTTACCTCTTTGCGAAAAAGACGCATACAGCCATTAACACCATAACGATGGTTTCGGTTGTGGGTGTGGCCGTGGGCAGTATGGCTCTTGTGGTGGTGCTCTCCGTCTTCAATGGTTTGGAAAAGCTGATCCTGTCCATGTTCAACGCCTTTCATCCCGACATGGAGATCACCGTTGCAGAAGGAAAAACTTTTTCAATGGAAACCTTCCCATTGGAAGAGTTGATGGACATACCGGGTGTGGTATATTACAGTGAAGTGCTCGAAGAGATGGGGATGCTGGTGCATCAGGACAGACAACACCTGGCCAGATTGCGCGGTGTTGATGACACATACAGCTTAATTACCGGTATTGATACCATGCTGATAAAAGGTGCGTTCATCCTTACAGAAAATGACCGGAATTTCATGGTGCCGGGACAGGGTGTTTATATCGTTCTGAATGCAAACATCAGCGACTTTCTCAACCCAATCGACATTTACGTTCCCCGGCGTGGCCGCACTACCGGGCTTCATCCGTCACAGGCTTTCCGCTCATTATCGGTCTTTCCTGCCGGTGTATTCGCCGTACAGTCAGAATACGATATGGAATACGTCATTGTACCATTGCGTCTGATGCGGCGGCTGCTCGATTATGACACAGAAGTTACATCCCTTGTGCTGAGTATTGATCCCCAATATAATCATTTAAGGGTACAACGAAGCATTCAGGAAGTTACCGGGCCCGATTTTGTGGTAAGAAACAGGTTGCAGCAGCAGGATTTTCTTTACCGCGTAATGCGTTCAGAGCGCTGGGCAATTTTCTTTATTCTGACTTTTATTTTGATCATTGCGGCCTTCAATATAATAGGTTCTTTGTCGATGCTGGTAATTGAAAAAAGGCGCGACATTGCCGTTTTAAGAAGCATGGGCGCCAGTAAGCCTCTGATTAACAGAATATTTTTTCTGGAAGGCATGTTGATCAGCATGGCAGGCGCCCTGGGTGGTATTTTCCTCGGCGGACTGTTTTCCTGGCTTCAAATGCGATTTGGGATCATTGGCCTTCAGGCAGAAGGAGTCTTCATTATGGATGCCTATCCGGTATTTGTAAAGTGGACGGACTTGCTGCTGGTGACAGTGACCGTATTCTGCATCGGAATGGTGGCCGCCCTTATCCCGGTTAAAAACATTTGGCGCAAAGCCGAACGTCCCCCACAGTAAAAATCATTATGGGAGCATTGTCAAAACAAAACCATTTATTTGTTTAATAATGGTTACCGGATAACAGCTCCCAGCTTTGTTTCGTAGGATTTTGTAAGCTTGTCCATGATCTTGTCAATCTCCTTGTCGGTAAGGGTTTTATTCTGATCCTGGAAAGTAAAGCTAACCGCATAGGATTTTTTCTGCTTGCCAAGCTTTGCTTCATCTTCGTAAACATCAAACAGATTTACTTCCTTCAGTATCCGCTTTTCCGTTTGACGCGCAATATTCTCAATTTCCACAAAAGAGATTTGCTTATCGATCAACAGTGCCAGGTCACGCCGCACTTCAGGAAACCTCGGCACATCCCGGTAAATCAGGCTCTGTTCTTCAGATAGCGCAACCAGCGTTTCCCA
>SKTQ01000155.1 GCA_007122505.1 Bacteroidales bacterium
ATATGTTACGTGCAGCCTTATGCATTTGGTGGAATATGAACAAAAAGTGCCGTATCTGGACTTTTTTACCGACGAATTCTTTATTCAAAAAAATGAACAAAAAATTGGCCTGGATTATCCTATGCACAAAAACAACCGAGGCTATTCGGTAAAAGGTTATATATGGTGGAACAAGATCAGGCTGATGCGTGATCTCAGAAAAGCTGGCTTTGTACGCTCACATAATCCGGGAGGCATTCCTGTTTTTTGTTTCCCCATGGATGAATTGTATGCATTCGTCACGGAGAAAGTAAAAAAAGACCCCTACTATCTGATAAAATGGTAAACACCTAACCAACCGGGTGTGGATAGCTTTCGGCTTATTCCAGGGTGTTCACGAGCACTTCTTTAACTTTTAAGGAAAACTCCAGCCTGTCGCCTTCCACCATCTTTCTGAGTGTTTCCAGTTGGTCGCCCATCATCTGCTCGATCATTTGGCGCTGGTCGGCAGGCATGTTTTCCAGCTCTCTTTCCAGTTCAACAAGCCCTTGTTTGGCTTGTTCCCTTTCGGCTTCCGACAGTCCCGCCATGAGGCCGTCAATGGTGATTTGTGTGTTGAAGGGAATCATCATGCCTTCCACATCACGGTAATCCAAAAAATGAATCTCCGGCGATATTTCCTGCGAACGGCCTTCCTCCACTTCAGCAACAATGGAAAACTTCATTTTCCGGAGCACCCAATTCTGGGCATCAAAAAACATGGTCATGTTGCCCGGTGTTTCATCCAGATCATCCAGGGCTTCCACAAACACGTCCATATCACCGAGATATACCACGTGTGTTTCAAATCCGTTGATGCGTTCAGTACCTATATACCTGGCATTCTGCAATATCCTGTCGTACACCTCAGATGAAAAGAAGTCATTGTCGGCCATGGGTGATGCCGAATGCAAGCCAAGAGCAGAAATGGACCCTAGAAAACTTGCGGTTTCAACCTTTGGCTCAAAGTAAGGCCTGTTGTTTTCATCGTATTTTTTTACATAATGTGTGGTGAAATTTTCTGTAACAACAACATAGTCGTTGATGCCACGGATCGATTGCTCATAAGCCTGGCGTACAGTTTCGAATATTTCCGCTGCGGCCGGGTCCGGAGGTTGTGTATATGCTTGACGATGCATGCCTGTCGTAAAAAACAGTGCAAACACTAATAAAGCAATGTTGGTGTGTTTCTTTTTCATAAAAATGATCTCCTTTTTTGAAATGGTTGTATATTATTCAAAATTAGGATTTTCTTTTATTTCGGACAAATAAAACTGCCAACCAAGAGCATTCTCCTGTAGGTCAGTATGTTGGCAGAAGCCTTTCATGGTTCACAGCTGCCAATTTAAAAATAAATCTAGTACATTTGCAACCATGTCACACCCTTATACATATACAAATCAGTTTTTACAACCTGTCAGATGCCGGTAAGAACCTATACATTTTTTCCGCTGGAAGAAGATGCTGACTTGTTTCAATCTCTTGCACTGCGTTGGGCAGAAAGGCATTTTAAAACCGCTGCTTTCTTAAATTCCAACGCTTACAAGGGTGACAGATTCGGGTCGTTGCCATGGGCATATGCACTGGGCTCACATGAGGAACCGGAATTAAACAACAGGGATGCCATTGCCGCGCTGAAGGAATTTGCAGATGCTTCTAACGACTGGCTATTTGGCTTTTTTTCCTATGAGTTGAAAAATCAGCTGGAACCTTTGCAATCCAAAAACCCTGATGGAATTGGCATGCCGCTTTGTCACTTTTTCCGGCCGGTTGTGCTCATTTTGCCTGCTCCAGGGGGGATGCGGATTGGAACTTTACCCGGTTATGGTGTGTTTTCTGATCCGCAAGCGGTTTATGATATGATAATGGAGACGGAGGTTCCGGACACGAACCACAGTGCCATTGCCGATATTAAAGCCAGGGTTGGAAAAGAGCGCTACCTGCGCCAATTGCAAGCCATCAAAAAACACATTCAGCAGGGTGATGTGTATGAAATGAATTATTGTATTGAATTTTTTGCTGAAGAAGCGGAAATAGATCCGGTTACCGTATATCACAGATTGAACGGTATATCACAGGCTCCTTTTTCCTGTTTTTATGCTACAGAAGGCAAGTATCTGATGTGTGCCAGCCCGGAAAGATTCATGCGCAAAGATGGTGTTCAGCTTATTTCTCAGCCGATCAAAGGTACCAGCCCAAGGGGCAAGTCGGCGGAGGAGGACGAACTTTTTAGAAAGCGTTTGTATGAAGATCCCAAAGAGCGCAGTGAAAATGTAATGATCGTTGATCTTGTTCGCAATGATTTGTCGCGGACGGCCCAAAAGGGTAGTGTAAAGGTTGAAGAGCTGTATGGCATTTATCCGTTCAGGCAGGTCAACCAAATGATTTCAACCGTTACTTCCAGCTTACATCCCGATGCACATTATCTGGATGCCATTCGGTATGCCTTTCCCATGGGTTCTATGACCGGTGCCCCGAAATACCGCGCCATGGAACTGATTGATATCTATGAAGATACATGCAGAGGGCTTTATTCCGGAGCGGCAGGCTACATTAGTCCCGAAAAAAACTTTGATTTCAACGTGGTCATTCGCAGCATTCTGTATAATGCTCCATCAAAATATCTTTCTTATATGGCGGGCAGTGCCATTACCATCGGATCCGACCCGGAAAGGGAATATGAGGAATGTTTGCTTAAAGCCCGGGCGATGGGCCGGGCAATTATGGATGTTGCTGACGAGGCGAGTGGTGGCATAGGCCATTGAAATGGCCTGAAAGATCGGTCATCAGTTTATTATGGTCATTTCTCCCCGCAGGGGTTTTTGCAGGTATTTTTTCAGGCGTGAAGCCCTGTAGCCGTTACCAAGCAGGTACATCAGCTTGGTGATGGCGGCTTCTGTTGTGATGTCATAACCGCTGATCACACCCGCTTCCTTCAGCCAGGCGCTGGTTTCGTATTTTCCCTGCAGAACTGCTCCACCATGGCATTGAGTGACATTAAAAATGACCAACCCCTTTTCAATGGCATTGGTAATGGCGCTTTTAAACCAAGCGCAAGTGGGAGCATTGCCGGCACCGTATGTTTCCAGCACCACTGCCTTTAGTCCTTTAATTCCCAGTACCGACTCTACTACCTCCGCGCTGATACCGGGAAACAGTTTCAAAACGGCAATGTTTTTGTCCATTTTGGTAAAAATCCTGAACTCCTGATCAGTTGCTTTGCGGATGGCTGCTTCATTGTATTTGATAGAAACACCGGCGTGGGCAAGAACGGGATAGTTGACCGACCTGAATGCTTCAAAATGCTCCGCATTGAATTTGTGTGTGCGGTTACCCCGGTAAAGCTGATATTCAAAATAGATACACACTTCAGGCACAACGGGCCGACCGTTTTGGCGCGCAGCAGCTATTTCTATGGCAGTGATAAAATTCTCTTTGCCATCGGTACGTATCATCCCGATGGGGAGTTGTGACCCTGTGAGGATGACCGGTTTATAAAGGTTTTCCAGCATAAAGCTCAGGGCTGAAGCGGTGTAGGCCATGGTGTCGGACCCATGCAGGATCACAAAACCATCGTAGCTTTCATAATGCGACTCAATGATGGTTGCCATTCGTGCCCATACAGAAGCCTCCATGTTGGAAGAGTCGATGATGGGGTCGAACGAAATACTGTCTATTTGATAATTGAACTTTTTTATTTCCGGAATCTGGTCGTTAAGGTGGTCAAAATCAAAAGGGTTCAGTACACCCGTTTCGGAATCCTCCACCATTCCGATGGTGCCGCCGGTATATATTACCAGTATGTGTGGTTTTTCATGCATGATCCGGTGTATTTAATTATAATGGGATGGTTTATTAACGACGGTACGTTCCAAAAATAACGGCTTGTTGCGTTACTCTATTATGAAAATATGGAGGAATAATTGGCAGTCATCATCAAATTAAAGGAAATAATCTTTTTGCGTTGGCGGTGGTGATGGCTGCAATTTCTTCTGTGGAAACACCTTTGATTTCTGCCACTTTTTCTGCCACGTGTGCCACGTATGCACTTTCATTTCTCTTGCCGCGGTGAGGGACCGGTGCCAAAAAAGGTGCATCGGTTTCCAGGATGATGTGTTCAAGCCCGGCGAATGAAACCACTTCCGCCATCTGGCTTTTTTTGTAAGTTACCACACCGCCGATGCCCAGCATGAACCCAAGGTCAAGCACTTTCCTGGCGTCTTCAATATTTCCCGGAAAACAATGGAAAACCCCCCTGAAGCCCTTTTGTTTGTGCGCCTCCATCACATCAAAAAGCTCTTTCAGCGAATTCCTGGAATGAAATACCAGGGGCAAATCATACTTATCGGCCCATTGGATGTGTTGTTCCAGGGCTTTTTTCTGCTCATTGGCGTATGAAGTGTCCCAGTAGAGATCTATGCCTGTTTCTCCAACAGCAACAAATTGCTCTTTTTCAAACCATTGACCAATAAGGCTGAGCTCTGTTTTGTATGATTCCTTTACGGATGTGGGATGCAGTGCCAGCATGGGCAGACAGGATTCCGGAAACTGCCGTGCTACCTGCAACATGGCTCCCACCGAATGACTGTCGATGTTGGGCATGAGCATACGGCTAACCCCCGCATCCAGAGCACGTTTGATCATATCTTCCCTGTCGTGGTCGAACTGGGAAAGGTACAAATGCGTATGTGTGTCAATCAGTTGTTCTCTCATTTTTTCTGGGCCCCTGTATGTTTTTATAACCTCATTCAGCAATTTTAAATCCCCATTGTTGTATGATTAATCAACAACAATGGGGATTTGCGTGTAGTGTGATTATGTTCTTATTTCAGTACGTTCAGTTCTTTTCCTACTTTGATGAAAGCCTCAACGCATTGATCGAGGTGTTCTGTTTCGTGGGCGGCTGAAATCTGTACGCGGATGCGCGCCTGCCCTTTTGGAACAACAGGGTAATAGAATCCGATTACGTAGATTCCTTCGTCCAGCAGCCTGGCGGCAAACTCCTGCGACAGGGGTGCGTCATACAGCATCACTGCTATAATCGCCGATTGTGTTGGTTTGAGATCGAAGCCGGCCTTCTTCATTTTATCCATAAAGTAGTCAGTGTTGCGATGCAGTTTGTCTTGCAGCTCATGGGTATCAGCCATCATGTCGAACATTTTGATACCTGCATTTACAACGCTCGGCGGTAATGAGTTTGAAAAGAGGTAGGGCCTTGAGCGCTGGCGCAGTAATTCGATAATCTCCCTGCGTCCCGTGGTGAATCCGCCGATGGCGCCACCGAATCCTTTACCGAGTGTTCCGGTGATGATATCCACTTCTCCGCGTATGTTGAACAATTCTGTAACACCGCGGCCAGTTTCACCAACCACCCCGGCCGAGTGACATTCATCGACCATTACCATGGCATCATATTTTTCAGCCAGTTCTACGATTTTGTCCATGGGGGCGGCGTTGCCGTCCATAGAAAAAACGCCGTCGGTTACGATGATACGGAAACGTTGTGCCTGTGCCTCTTTCAGTTTGGCTTCCAGGTCTTCCATATCGGCATTGTTGTAGCGATAGCGGGCGGCTTTACATAAGCGCACACCGTCGATGATGGAGGCATGGTTCAGAGCATCACTGATGATGGCATCTTCGTGGGTGAGCAGGGGCTCAAACACACCACCGTTGGCATCAAAACAGGCAGCATACAAAATCGTGTCTTCGGTGCCGAAATACTCTGCGATCTTTTGCTCAAGGGTTTTGTGCAAATCCTGCGTTCCGCAGATAAAGCGTACCGACGACATACCGAATCCACGTGCGTCCATGCCCTCTTTGGCAGCCTGAATCAAGGCAGGATGGTTAGACAAACCCAGGTAGTTGTTGGCACAAAAGTTTAGCACTTCCTGGCCCGATTGCACCTTGATCTTAGCGTCCTGCGGTGTCACAATGATGCGTTCCTCCTTATACAATCCCGCTTCACGGATTTCCCGGAGTTCATTTTGAAGATGTTCTTTGATTTTTCCGTACATACTGGTTTTTATTTTGAAAGTAAATGATGAAAGGTATTATTTGAAATCACTGGGCAAAGATATTGTTTTTGATCAATATAAGCATCAAAAGAAAGGGGTAAAAAGGAGGATGAAATTGGTGCTAAAGTTTCCCGGCAATCAACAAAAAATGTCTATTTTTGCCCTCCGGGGTTGATGTTGTTTATCCATTCCGGCCAATACCTGAAAAATGGCTTTTCAGCTGATGGGACATGAAGTTCACTTTTAAACCACACTATATAGAAACCCAAAAACACATAAACGAATGAAAAACATTTTGGTAGTTGGATCAGCCGGTCAGATCGGCTCGGAGTTAACACTTGCATTGCGTGATCAATATGGCGGCGACCATGTTGTGGCCGGTATCCGCAAAACGAAACCATCGGAGAAGCTGCTGGAAAGCGGACCTTGTGAAGTGGTCGATGCATTGGACATCAAGGCTTTGACCGAGGTGGTTGATAGATACAAGATTGATGTGATCATCAATATGGCAGCCATCTTGTCCGGAACAGGGGAGAAAAACCCCATGCTGGCATGGGATGTCAACATGAACGGTTTGATCAACATCCTTGAACTTGCCAGGGAGCGGAAGATGAAACAGGTGCTGGTACCCAGCTCTATTGCGGTATTCGGCCCCACAACACCCATAGAAAATACCCCCCAGGAAACCATACTGAAGCCCACAACAATTTATGGTGTTACCAAGGTGGCAGGGGAGCTTCTGGGAGATTATTATGTGAAAAAATACGGTATGGATGTGCGTGGCCTTCGTTATCCCGGCATCATCAGCCATGAAACACTGCCCGGCGGAGGTACCACTGATTATGCCGTTGCCATTTATTATGAAGCAATTAAGCAGAAAAAGTACACCTGCTTTGTCAACGAGCAAACCCGCCTGCCTATGATGTATATGCCCGACTGCCTCAAGGCAACCATTGATCTCATGGAGGCCGATTTTGACAAGCTCAACTACCACTGCGATTATAATGTCGGGGCCATGGACTTTACTGTCGCCGACATGGTGGAATCTATCAAAAAACATATTCCTGAATTTGAGATCAGCTATGAGCCCGACTTCCGTCAAGCCATCGCCGACTCATGGCCGAACTCGGTTGACGACTCCGCTGCCCGTAAAGACTGGGGCTGGAAGCCGGATTATGACCTGGATGCCATGACGGAAGACATGTTGAAAGCCATTGGTGAAAAGCACCAAAAGGGTCTTATCTGATAATGACCATCCATCCCGGCACTTTTTCTTATTGTGCCGGGATGGTTTTAAAAGAATGATGTAGTTTTGTAATGGCAATCAAACCAAAACCGACTGATGGATCAATTTGTTGTATCTGCGCGTAAATACAGGCCACCCACCTTCGATCTTGTGGTGGGGCAGCGGTCGATTACCAACACGCTGAAAAACGCCATCCGCACCAATCACATCGCCCAGGCTTTTCTTTTCTGCGGGCCAAGGGGTGTCGGGAAAACAACCTGTGCGCGCATTCTGGCAAAAACCATCAACTGCGAAAATATTACAGAGAATATCGAGGCATGCAACGAATGTGAGTCCTGTCTCTCTTTCAATAAGTCCCATTCTTTTAATGTACATGAACTGGATGCCGCTTCAAACAATTCCGTTGACGGAATCCGGGCACTAATCGACCAGGTGCGTATTCCTCCGCAGGTCGGTAAATATAAAGTTTATATCATTGATGAGGTGCACATGCTCTCGCAGCAAGCATTCAATGCTTTTTTGAAAACTCTGGAAGAGCCGCCGGCATATGCCAAGTTTATCCTGGCAACCACAGAAAAACAAAAAATCATCCCCACCATACTGTCCCGTTGCCAGATTTTTGACTTCGCGCGCATTACTGTTGAAGACATCACCAAACAACTGGCTTATGTAGCAGAAAAAGAGTCTGTTGAGGCAGATATCAACGCCTTGCACATCATCAGCCAAAAAGCCGATGGTGCCATGCGCGACGCCCTTTCCATCTTTGATCAGATTGTCAGCATTACCGGAAACAGTATCACCTACACCCAGGTAATTGAGAACCTGAATGTTCTTGATTATGACTACTATTTCCGGATGACTGATCTCATTTTGGAAGAAAAAGGTTCGGAAATATTGTTGTTGATCAATGAGATCATTCAGAAAGGATTTAATGGGGATGATTTCATTACAGGATTTGGAAGCCATCTGCGCAACCTGCTGATTTGCAAAGACCCGGCCACTATTCCCCTTCTGGAAACAAGTGCAGACATCCGGGAAAAATACAGCGGGCAATCGGCCAAATGTCCAGCTCCTTTCCTTATGGAAGCTTTGGAGATCAACAACAAAGCCGATACCCAATACAAAATAAGCAGCAATCAGCGTTTGCTGTTGGAATTGTCTCTTTTGCAGATGGCTGCCCTTGAAAAAAAAAAGACCGTCCGGTAGCCCTTTCCCCTCCCCGGGTATTGGTTAAGCCTGATATGCAGGATGACAGCAGGAAGCAGGTTGTTAAAACCGTAACAGAAGCAGCCGGACAAATATCTTTAAAAAGCACGCAACCTCCCGTTGAAGAAGCCACAAAAAAGGCGGAAAAAAAACCTGCCCGTTCAACAGAACAGGGCCGGTTAAGTATCAGCAAAGTCAGCCTGAAGATTCATCAGCCCGCAGCCGGAGATGACTCCGGGAAAGATGGATCTGATATTCCTGAATCCGACCGGCCAAAAGCGGTTTTTACATACGATGACTTGCTGAACCACTGGAAAACCCTTGCAAAATCCTATAAAGATTCCAGTCCGGCCCTGTATGTGGCTATGACCAAACAAAAACCGACCCTGCTAAAGGATCATGTCATCATGGTTTATCTCGACAATGCCATACAACAGGACATCATTCATGAAAAGAAACCAGAACTGCTTGGTTATCTGCATAGTAAACTAAAAAACTTCAGTTTGCGTCTGGCAACCGAGATCCGCAGCCAGGGGAGCGGTCAGAAGATTTACCTTCCCAAGGAAAAACTACAAGCCCTGATTAAAAAGAATCCGGACATCAAAATGCTTCAGGATGAGTTTGGGTTGGATGTGGACTATTGATACATCAAACATTAACAATTGTTAAAAGTTGCAGAAACATTTTTTACATAATTTTGTTGCTCTTTTACAGTTTGTTGAAAATCATTATGTAAAACCACTAAACTATAAACAATGAATCCAAAATTGAGGCTATTTGCTTTCCTTTTTCTTCTGCTTGGCTTTTTCACTGCCCAGGCTGCGGAGCAAAGGATTGAATTCACGGAGTACACGCTGGATAACGGGCTCCATGTGATTCTCCATCAGGACAATACCACACCGAATGTTGTGGTAAATATCATGTATCATGTGGGTGGGAAAAACGAACATCCTGACAGGAGGGGGTTTGCCCATTTTTTTGAACATCTCATGTTTGAAGGTTCAAAGCACATCGGAAGGGGAGAATTTGCTGAAATCGTTGAGGCTGCGGGCGGGTCGTTGAATGCCTACACCAGTTTTGATGTTACCAACTACTTTGTGTTGTTGCCCTCCAACCAGCTTGAGCTTGGTTTGTGGCTTGAATCAGAGCGTTTGCTGCATCCGGTGATTGACTCCATCGGCATTGCAACTCAAAAGGACGTTGTTACCGAAGAGATGAAGCAGGTCCGAGATAACAGGCCTTATGGCCGTTTGATGCTTGAAACCATCAGTCGCGCCTTTACCGTGCATCCCTACCACACAGACGTTCTCGGACCCGATGAGCACATCCGCAATGCTACCTACGAGGAAATTATTGCTTTCCATGATATGTTTTATGTACCCAACAATGCGGTACTGGTTGTTTCCGGAGATATTGACATTGAAGAAACACAACGGTTAGTAGAACTATATTTCGGTGACATCCCCAGGGGGGAGCACGAAATTTTCAGGCCTGATGTGGTGGAGCCAATGCGTACCACCGAATTGCGTGATACTGTTTTTGATCAGATCCAGTTGCCTGCCTACATACAGGCATACCCCATCCCCGCACAGGGAACAGAAGATTATTATGCTCTGCGTATGCTCGGTTCATTATTGTCGCAGGGTCAAAGCAGCCGCTTGTACCGCAGAATGGTTGTTGAAGAACAGGTCGCTTTGCAGGTTCAGGCCATGCCTCTTGGTTTGGAAGACCCGGGCATCCACATGATTTTGTCCATTCCCAATATGGGGGTTGACCCACTTGCCCTGGAGGAGATCATTGACGAAGAACTGGAAATGGTGCGCGCGGAGCTGATCACAGAAGAAGAGTTTCAGAAACTGCGCAACCAGGTCGAAAGCCGGATGGTAAACAGCAACACCACCATTGCCAGACGAGCCATGAACCTGGCTGAATATTATCTGTTGTATGGCGATACCAACCTTATTAATACAGAAATTGACAGATACATGGCTGTTACGCGGGAAGATATCCAAAGGGTAGCCCAACAATATTTGCGTGAGGACGGCAGGGTGGTCCTGTTCTATTTGCCTGAAGCCTTATAAACCTGAAAAAACCAACAAAATCTGATATATCATGAAAAGAATATTTATTGCAGTTGCATTGATCCTCTTTGCCGTTTACACGCTCAGTGCACAGGTAGACAGAAGTCGCCGCCCGGAGCCGGGACCGGCACCTGTAATCCAGCTTGGCGAGTTTGACTCGTTTGAACTGGCCAACGGCCTAAGGGTAATTGTTGTGGAAAATCGCCAGGTGCCCGTTGTATCTTTTCAGCTGACGCTGGATATTGACCCTGTATTTGAAGGTGACGCCACAGGTTTTGTCAGCATGGCAGGTTCACTCATGCGCGAGGGAACCACCAACCGGACAAAACAGGAAATTGATGAAGCCATTGATTTTATAGGCGGGTCGCTTTCTACATTCTCCTCCGGCATGTTTGCTTCTTCGCTCACGAGGCATAAGGAAACTTTGCTCGACCTGATGACCGATATTCTGTTCAACCCCTCCTTCCCGGAAAATGAGATGGAGAGGCTGATCAACCAGAGCAAATCCGGACTGGCTACCGTGCGCAATGATGCAGGTGCCATGGCATCCAATGTTTCACGTGCTGTTGTTTACGGTGCTGATCATCCTTATGGAGAAGTAACCACCGAAGAAAGCCTTGAAAACATTACCATTGACATGATCCGTCAGTATTATAAGGATCACTTTAAACCAAATGTTGCCTACATGGTGATCGTGGGCGATATCGATGCAACCCAGGCCCGTGAACTGATGGAAAACCATTTCGGGCAATGGGAGCCGGGTGAAGTGCCTTCCCGCACATTTCCCACACCACAGCCTCCGCAAGGGCGGCGTGTTGCTTTCGCTGATCGCAGTGGAGCAGTGCAGAGTGTTGTCATTGTTACGCATCCTTTGGTGTTGACCCCCGGACATGAAGACGCCATCAAGGTTAGTGTGATGAACTCTATCCTTGGCGGTGGTGCATTTTCCGGTCGTTTGATGCAAAACCTCCGTGAAGATAAAGGTTATACCTATGGTGCAAGATCAAATATCGGCACCGACCCCCTTGTGAGCCGGTTTACTGCCCGTACAGAAGTACGTAACGAAGTGACCGACAGCACCGTTGTCCAGATTCTTTATGAAATGGAACGGATGATCAATGAGTTGGTGGATGAAAGCAGCCTGCAGCTTACCAAGAATTTTATGACAGGTAGCTTTGCACGGGCATTGGAAAGTCCCAGAACCATTGCCAATTTTGCCCTTAACATTGCCCGTTACGACTTGCCTGAGGATTATTACGCAACCTACCTGGAAAGACTCAATGCCGTAACGGTGGAGGATGTGCAGCAAATGGCTGCCAAATATCTGAAACCTGATAATTCCATCATCGTAGTGGCAGGTAACCGCTCGGAGGTTGCTGAAACACTGATCCCTTTCAGTGCCACCGGTGAAGTTGAATTTTTTGATGCCTTTGGCCGGCCGTTTGAAGAACCCGATCTGATGCCGGCTCCCGCGGGCTATACAGCCGAAACCGTTATTGAAAAGTATATCGAGGCAAGAGGGGGACGCGCCAAACTGGAAGGCATTCAGGACATGACACAAGTAATCACCGCAAGCACAATGGGTATGCAACTGCAGGTAAAAGCCTACCAAAAAGCTCCCAACTATTTCCTGCAGAGAATGGAAATGGGCGGAATGACCCTTTCGCAACAAGCTTTCGACGGTGAAAAAGCTGTTGTACTATCTCAAATGGGCCGCCAGGAATTTACAGAAGGGGAGGAGTTTGACCAGTTTAAGCTTCAGTCGGTGATGATCTCCGAGCTTCGTTACGAAGAATACGGTATTCAAAAAGAATTGCTTGGAATGGAGGTTGTGGGCGGAAAGAAAGCATACAAAATTGAAGTTACCTCTCCGGCAGGTGCTGTATCCCATGAATATTATTGTGCGGAAACAGGGTTCAAAATACAATCGGTTAGCGATATGAGCCTTAGTACATATTCGGATTACAGGGAAGTGAGCGGCATTATGGTTCCCCATAAGACAGTGCAGCAAGCAGGCCCGCAAACCGTTGAAATGACAGTTGACGAGATTTCTATCAACTCCGGTCTCGACAGTTCACTGTTTGTAATAGAATAAAATATTGACCAAACTTTTACGATCATTTGGCAGGCGGCTCCTTTATCAAAGGGGCCGCTTTTTTTTGCTGAGCTACGATTGCCGGCCGGCAGCATAGCCATGTGAAAAATGCGCCACAGGCATCAATGATCAACTAAGGGTTGACGAAAAACAGCCGGTTAATCATGCAAGTGCTGGAAAATTCATAATTGTGCCGTATATTTGACATTCTGCAGCGACAATAAAGAACAAAATGATTCATCCGAGATGAAAAAAAAGATAAGGGAGGTTGTAAAAACCATTGACCAGGCGACACATTTTGTGATGGTTGACATATGGCGTATACCGCTAAAGGATTTATCGCCCCGTAAAACTTTTCTGATCAAACAGTTGCGTATAATTGTACTTGCGTTGCGCGGTGTGCGTGAAGACAAGCTGTTGCTACGGGCTCCTGCCCTAACGTTCTATTCTATGTTTAGCATTGTACCCGTTGCCGCACTGGCTTTTGGCATAGCCAAAGGTTTTGGGTTAGAAATGTATGTTGAAAGGCAGTTGGAGACAGCACTGGCGGGAAGGGAAGAGGTTTTCAATTTCGTCATGGAGCTTACAGAATCATTTCTGCAGCAGGCACACGGAGGTACAGTTGCCGCCGTGGGTCTTATCATTCTGTTGTACACCATTACCATGCTACTGGTAAATATCGAGGAGTCTTTCAACAAGATATGGCAGGTAAACAAATCCAGGACATGGGCACGTAAATTCAGCGACTATTTTTCCATGATGTTCCTCGCTCCTCTTTTCTTCATCATGGCAGGTGCTCTGACCGTTTTTCTAAACACTCAGATCCAGGAGGACAATGGTACATTGTTAAACCCGGTTTTGCTTGTCCTCGTGCAACTGATACCATATCTCCTTTTGTGGATCATCTTTACCCTGCTTTATATCATCATGCCAAATACCAAGGTGAAGTTTTCCTCGGCACTGATTGCCGCTATCATCGCGGGGACATTATTCCAGCTGGTTCAATGGGCATACGTCGCTTTTCAGATTGGGGCCGCACGCTTCGGTGCCATATACGGGTCTTTTGCCGCGCTTCCCCTGTTGCTTTTATGGATGCAGGTCAGCTGGATCGTTGTATTGTTTGGTGCCGAGCTTTCCTTCGCCAACCAGCATGTTGACAATTATGAGTTTGAGGCGGAAACCAAGAATATTAGCCCGTTTAATAAAAAGGTGCTTGCGCTTTATATTTTACATCAGATCATTCACAACTTCCGCATGGGCGAAAAGCCTTTGACTGCTGATACCGTCTCGCAAGAACTGGAGATACCCAACAGCCTTGTACGCAATATCCTGAATGAGCTATGTACGGTAAAGCTTGTCAATGAAATTGAGACTGTGCAGTCTAAAGAAAAGGCTTATCAGCCAGCTATTGATATCCATGTGGTTACCATCAAAATGGTGATTGAGCGACTTGAAAATAAGGGTATGGATGTACTCATTGCCAAACCTTCTCCCAAGCTTGACACCTTCAAACAGACACTGTCTGATTTTTATACGATGCTGGAAAAGTCGAAAGAGAATCAACTGCTCAAAGATATATAGGTTTCCGTTCTGGGTTTTTCAGCTTTCTTTTCTTTTTAGGAAGGCAGCTTGCCTTTTCTTTTATTTCCGTGTTTTTTTGGGGAAATAAGCATTGTGTTTTTTTATTCCGAAAAAATAACGTAACTTGCGTAACGTAATTTACGTAACGTAATTTACATGATGGCAAATTCCTGCCATCATCATTTTTTCGTATCTCCCTGAATAGGAGCGGCAAACATTGTGTGCTATGAAGAATAAATCAGTCAGTAACCCATTTATCGTGTCAGGTTTTGTTTCAAAAAAATATTTTTGTGACCGCGAAACTGAATTGGATCACCTGCTGGACAATGTGTCCAATGGCAGAAATGTGGTTTTGTACTCCTGGCGAAGGATGGGCAAAACATCGCTCATCAGGTGTTTTTTTTCACAACTTGAGCGTACAAACAAGGCCGAAACCTTGTACATCGACCTGATGCCTTCCCGAAACATGGAAGAAGCCATCCAGGCAATAGCAAGGGCTATTCACAATAAATACAAGCGAACCACGCGGGGCTTATCCGAAAATCTTGTGAGGATGTTGGCGCAATTGGGTTTTTCCATTTCTTTTGATCCCATGAGTGGTTATCCCAAAGTTGAAGTAGGGCTAAACCAATTGGCTCCTCCAGAACATTCGCTGCAAGCCCTTGGACAGTTCCTGGCAAAGAGAAAAAAGCAGGTTGTCATTGCCATAGATGAATTTCAGCAGATTACCCATTACCCGGATGTTTCTGCAGAAGCGGTCTTCCGCGGTTGGATGCAGTCGTTCCCGCAGCTTCGGTTGATTTTCAGCGGCAGCCACAGGAAGATGATGCAGTCCATGTTTTCAGAACAAAACCGCCCATTCTATAAAAGCACCCAGTTGCTCGATCTCAAACCCATCAGAAGCGAAAACTATGGCAGGTTCATACAAAAGCATTTTTTAGCTAACGGAATGGTCATCGAAAAGCATCACACTAAGGATATTTACCTTTGGTCAAGAGGACAGACTTATACCATCCAGCTTGTATGCAACAAGTTGTTTGGCATGAGAAGAGATGTTACCGATACATCACTGAAACAGGTTTATGATGAGATCATTGAACAGGAGAAGCATGTTTTCTTTCACTACAGTAAATTGCTGACTAATACCCAATGGGCCGTATTGAAAGCGGTAGCCCAATCGGAACCGTTGACACAACCCCAGTCACAAGAATTTATATCGAGGTATCGCCTAGGTGCTGCCAGCACGGTTGCCACCGCACTAAAGATGCTGACTGACAAAGAGTTGGTGGTGCAGGAAGACGATCATTACTTTGTCCACGATGTTTTACTGGCCAGATGGCTGCAAAAAACAGGTTAGCCCGGGTATCTGACATTGTTAACACAATAGTAACACTGTTATAAAAAAAAAGATATGTTTTTTGTTGATATTTGTTGATTATCATAAACATAATCAAATGACTATGAACAAACGACTCAGTGGTTTTTTGGTTTTTTGGGCTATTGCCGGTCTATTTTCGTGCGAATATGTTAACGACAAACATCATCAACAATTAAATCAACCCATTCACCTCAGGGTTATATGGACAGAAGATCCCACAGAACATAGCATTGTGTCGTGGACAACACTCAGTCGTTCATCGAGAAACATCTTGTATTATGATACTGTAAGCCGGGGTGCATTGCCTGCAAGGTACGCTTTTGAACTGCCCGCAGCGCGAAGTGGGAAAATAACCATAAAGCCCATGGACTATGAAGAAGGTGTTCCGGAAGCATACTATCATCATGCGGAGTTAAGAGGCTTGTTACCCGGTACTACATATTATTTTATGATTGAGAATAATGGTGTGTTTTCGGGTGAATATCACTTTATCACGGCTCCAACAGAAACGGAAAGTTTTCGTCTGCTTGCAGGTGGGGATTCAAGACTAGGAGGAGAAAAGCCCCGGTATGCCGGAAGAACTCCACACGTGGTCAGGCAAAATATGAAAAAACGGATAGCCGGGTTGGTTGAACAATATCCTGATATATATGCTCTTGTGCATGGTGCAGATTATGGAACCACGGCCGACTGGAGACATTTATACTGGTATTTTGAGGACCTGCAATTGGCAACAACATCAGAAGGGCGTATTCTGCCAATGGTTGTCTCGATGGGTAATCACGATACGGCATTAGGTTTCTTTGAAAATTTTTACCTCGGGGATGAGATTAATGGTAAAACAGCATTTAATTATTTTTACTCCACAAATTTTGGCAGCGAAATTGCCCTGCTCACACTGAACACGGAAATTTCCCTGGGGGGCATGCAGTACCATTGGCTGAAAGATGAATTACCCCTGATCAGGAGGGATAACAGATGGGTTCTTGTTAACTACCACAAACCTGCCTTCCCGGCTGTAAAAGACCCTGATGATTATCGTTTTGCACGGGTGCGTGAATACTGGGTTCCCATTTTTGATCAACACAGACCAGACCTCGTGATAGAATCCGATGGCCATTGCCTGAAAAGAACACCTCCCATCTTAAATGGTCAAACAGACCCGGATGGTATAGTATATATTGGCGAGGGCGGTTTGGGTGCTCCGCTCAGAGAACCTGATATGTTGCGCTGGTTTATGCAGGGCGGCTTTGGCGCTAAAGAATATCATGTATGGATGATCGATATTGGCACCGACCGGATACATTTATCAGCTATTGGCATGGATGGAGTGGTGCTGGATGAATATACGATCAGTAAATGATACTTCTTTAAAGCACCCATTTCCCGAATAAGCTATTGCTGAAATGAAGTTTGTTGTTATTCTCCAAAATTTAAGAGAAAAGTGCATTTGCTATTCCGTTTCAACAAAAATAATTTAAGCAATGCTACAATATTTAAATATTGACTTAACTGAGCAAGCCAATTTGGCTGATCCCCGGAAACGGACTTTCTTTTCTTTACCATAATTTAACACTAAACGAAAAATATAATGTATAATTCATTATATTTTAATACGGTGTTTTTCGATTCTTGGTAATCTTGCAGCGATAACCATTAATCTAATTTGCCATGAAAAGAATTTCCGTTTTTGTAACTTTATTGTCCATTTGTTTAGGCATATACGCGCAAGGTACTGCTTATATCAATGGCAGGATAGTAGATGAAAAAAATGAAACATTGCCCGGCGTAAGTGTAAGGATTGCCGGTACTGCCACAGGTGCCGCAAGTACAGCTGATGGTAGTTTCCAGATCACCGGATTAAACCCGGAGACATACATTCTGGTTTTTAGTTATATCGGGTATGAAACAATCGAATTGTCAGCCACTGCAAGTGATAGAGGCACAAATCTTAATATTGTAATGAAAGAGTCGCAAGTGTCTCTGAGTGAGGTTGTTGTTACGGCTCAGCATCGTGAACAATTTATTTTTGAAGTGCCTGTAGCTATTACTTCATATAGCGGTGCATTTTTCAGAGATTTTAATATTCGGGAAGTTGACGCTTTGTCTGAATATGTGCCGGGTCTTCAGGTTCAGTTGCAAAGCCCAAATAACCCGGGTTTTGTTGTTAGGGGGATTACTTCCGACAGTGGAGATTCGCGCGTTGAACCACGTGTATCTGTCTTTCAGGACGGAGTGTCCATTTCGAAAAGTCGCGGCTCGGTTGTTGAAGTATTTGATATGGAGCGGATCGAAGTATTAAAAGGTCCCCAGGGTACCATTTTCGGTAGGGGTGCGCAGATTGGTGCGGTACATTTTGTGCAAAACAAACCACAGCCTTATCACGCGGGTGAACTCAGTCTGGGCTATGGAAATTTTAGCCAAAAGTTAGTCAGTGGTTATTTTAATGTGCCACTTGGAAACGAACTGGCTTTTCGTTTGGCCGGACAATACAACGAACGTGATGGTTTTATTGAGAACCTTGCAGGAGGCAATTTAAACGGCAAGTCAACTGTTGCCTTGCGCGGCAGTTTGCGATGGAAGCCATCAACCAATACGACCATAGATTGGATTAATAATTTTCAGGTGGATGATTATCCCGGCACTGCTTTTCAAAGCGGCACACTGGCTGCGAATCCAGAAACGCTTGACCCTTTTACCGCTGCATACCTTGAAAGAGGGGAGGACCTGTTTATTGACAGAACTCTACTTGGATCAACACTTATTGCCAATCATACACTTAATGAAGCAATGCAGATTACATCAATCACTGCATTTCGCAGATTTGACTCTTATGAATCATTTGATGCAGACGGATCATCTTTGCCTGCACTTTGGTTTGCGGAAGAAGCTTTCGGTGACCAGTTTAGCCAGGAAATTAGATTGAATTTTGATAACTACGATCGTTTTGCAGGTTTTGCAGGTTTTAGCTATTTTTGGGAAAAGGGCTACCAGAAAGTACCTTTTGAAACAGATGAGCGAAGCTTTATTGCGATGATCAGTCCAATGATCAATGCAGCAACCGGTGGCATGTTCCCTGTTTTGCCTCCATACAATTCGGATGGAACACCGTTTCTTGATGCAGGACAACTGATCGGTGTTCCATTTAAACCATTCCATACGGAATCATATGCCAACCATGGTAACGTCAATGCTTATGAGTTATTTATGGATGGTACATATCAAGTTACCCAAAAACTTAACCTGACGATTGGATTAAGAGGCACTTATGAAAAAGTTAAGAATGCTTACGAGGCAAATTTTTATGGAGAACCCAGTGTCGCCGGGGTATTGCTGAATGATGTATTTGGTGCCGCTCCAAACCTTTTATTTCAACCCACAGACGGCAAAGTATATGGAGAAGGTGACTTCTTATCATGGGTGGGTAGGTTTGTAACCGGATACCAGTTTTCTGATAACGTCAATACCTATGCAAGTGTATCAAGGGGAAGAAGACCGCACGTAATTGAAGTAACGTCCAGTGGATCAGAAGAAATAAGTGAAGAAATTGTTTACAGTTACGAGGTTGGAATAAAAACGATCATGGCTGACAGACGCATTCATTGGGATATTAGCTTGTTCAGTTATGATTACCGCAACTTCCAGACAGTGGTTACAGAAATCAGGGATGGAACCATCAGAAGATTTACAAAAGATGCCGGTGATGCCTCCGCCATGGGAGTTGAAACCGCGTTTCGTTATGCCATTGGCAAAGGAGTATCTGTATTTGCAAATTATGCCTTGTTAGATGCCAGTTTTAAAGATACTGACAGAGAAGGTAATGAACAGGTTTTGGCCGGAAACCGGTTTAGGCTTACCCCAAAACACAGTGTCTCAACCGGCGCAAATTTCGAACTCGATGCAGGATTTGGTGTACTTTTTCTGCGTCCAAGTTACACATATAAATCACACGTTTTCTTTGAAGAAGAAAATCAACCGGGGATAGAGCAAGACGCCTATGGACTTTTGAATGTAAGATTGGGTTACATCACCAATGATCGCAGGTATGAAGTGGCCTTGTACGGTTCTAACCTGCTTGATGAGCAGTACCTCATTGATGCAGGAAACACAGGACAGATATTTGGCACTCCCACTTATATTGCCGGTGCCCCGCGATTTTTTGGTATCCAGCTAAGGGCGCGCTATTAGAAAAAACTGTACTTCTTAATGAGAAAACCTCATAAGAAGCTGTCAAAATCATTTCAAAGCATGAATGTCAATAAACTGATAACACTTTTCTTTGTCTTTTCATGTTTGATTCCCGCTTCGGTTCATGCCTGGTCAGAACATCCATTGCTGGCCAGGCATGCCTTAGACGGGTTACCGTTTTGGGGAAGCGCCGATTCTGTGGAGGTAAAGAGCCTTAAGCAGTTCCTTGTTGAAACCGAAGACGAGTTGGCTGTTTTTCTTGTTGAACACGAAAAATGGGCACAATCAAACCTTCGTGATTATTTTCCTCGTCCTCATGAATTGGAATTTCTCCCGGGCTTGGAAGAAGACAGTATTGTTGAAAGATTTTTCAAAGCCATCCGAATTAACCCTGAGACAAGAGCGGCCTTGTATTTATATCTTGCACCCTGGCAGCAACCCGGCAACAGACATTTTGCTTCATTTAATGATATCACTGCTTTGGAAATATATACCGAAGCAGGGAATGAGAAGTATATATGGATCAATGAAGGAGACCTTGTTCATCCCTTAGATGTTATAACTTCGGCAAACAATGAACCTGATTATGGAATAGATATTGGGTTGTTTGAAGATAATTCCACCTGGTATGGTGCCATATATGGATTTGGCAAGCAGCCATTCGGGAATCCGAATCTTGTTTATAGTAGTCAGGCACCTTTCCACATGTCTTTCTATCATGAGGCAGGAATCCTTTACCGTTTTGCACCGGCTTTAAATCATACCTTTTTGGAAATGCGCGTGAACCAGTTTCGTGATCTTGCCGTTTTTGCTTTTGAAAACGATCAGCCATACTGGGGCTGGCGTTTTTTGGGATGGAGTATGCACTATGCTACAGATGCCACTATGCCCTACCATAGCAAACCGTTGCCCGGTTATAGTGTATTACGACTCTTATGGATCAATCTGAAGGCCACGCTTGGGTTTCCAAATGCGCTCAGAAATGCCATTCAACTAGTATCAAACAAGCATACTGTAATAGAAGCCTATCAGAAGCAGGAGCTGATCCGGGCCAGCTGGAATCAAAAAACCGACCATCCATTTATCATTGCTTTGCAAGAGGATGTGAAACCCCAAACATACTCCGATTCGTTTATTCGTGATGTGGTTTCCAAACAGGCGGTAAAAGATGCACGATTATTTGACCGGACAATCAAAAAATACTTTCCCCGGCATATGGTTAAAGATCCATCCGTTGAAGTAATCGACCTCCCGGAATTGAACAATGTCGCGGAGATCATTCAAAGTGAAGGAGATGAAGTAAGGGAGGCAGTAAACAATGTGATTTCCCGAAGGTTTGTTGATTATACGATGGTAATCCGGAGTTTGTTGTTTTCTGTGATTGACGACAAAAGCCATTCATCAGATGATATTTCAGGTTAATATCAACAAGAAAAATTTTATTATGAAAACAATTATCTCGATTGTTAACAGATTGCTCATTTTTTTGGTTCTTACGTTTCCCCTGACAGTTTATGCACAGCAATGGATTGCTTCACCGGAGGTCGTTGGCCATGGTAGTGGTGCAGCAACTATTTCAGGCTATGTTTTTAATGATGTCAATAAAAACGGAAGCATGGACAACGCCGAAAAAGGAATATCAGGAGTGCTGGTTTCGAATGGCTTAGATTGGGTTCGTACCGATGCAAACGGTTTTTATGAGATCACGGTGCGAAAGGACATGAACCTTACGATTGTGCAGCCGTCGGGCTGGCGGGTCCCCACCGATAAACGGATGGTGCCGCAGTTTTTCTACATACACAAAGAGGGAGGAACAGGCTATGAAATGCGCTTTGGCGGTTTGCCTGACACCGGCCCCTCACCTGCACAGGTCAACTTCCCGCTTATCAGGGAAGGTGCTGCCGGAGACCGATTCTCTTGTGCTATTCTGGCCGATCCCCAAAGCTATTCGAACCAGGAATTGGGCTGGTTAAGGGATGGTGTATTTTCTGACATCCTTAATGGAGATTATCATCAGGGGGATTGTATGATTCAGTTAGGTGATGTAGTAGGTGACGACCTTGACCTGTTGAACCGCAATCTTGAACTGGCAGCAGCAACCGGCTTACCACAATGGCTTGTGATTGGAAACCATGATGTGGATTTTGATGCCAAAACCAATGATGACAAAGCAGATTCATGGCGCAGGATATATGGGCCAAACTATTATGCCTTTGAAAAAGGAAATGTACTGTTCATCGTGCTCGATAATATTTTTTATCCTTGCGGTGAAGAAGATGTTGCCCGGGGCCGGACCAATTGTGCCGACAGTAACCGTCCTTCCTACAACGGACGTCTCACAGAAACACAGTTCACATGGCTTGAGGGTCTGATCATGAACACCCCTGAAGACAGACTGATTGTTTTTAACACCCATATTCCTTTTGTTTCGTTTGTGGATGCTGGCAGTGGACAACATCAAACGGATGAGCTGTTCAGAATCCATCAGATGGTGGAGGGCCGGGAGGCGGTTTCATTCTCAGGTCACACCCATACAACCGAGAATCATTCTCCAGGACAGTTTTTTGAAGGATGGAAAGAAAATGCAGGCATCGAAGCACTGCCATTCCGACATATTATTGCCGG
>SKTQ01000137.1 GCA_007122505.1 Bacteroidales bacterium
TCAGGCGCGTCGGTCGACTCGTCTTCCTAGCCGTTGTCGGGCAGGGTCTGCAAGGTGAACACTTTGCGCCCTCGGTGCGGGCCGAGGGCGATGCGGTAGGTAATGGAATGCCCGGCCAGATCCGGCATCGGATCGTCGGTATCGAGCGCTTCGCCAGCGCTCCAACTTCACCCTGTCAGCCTTCCGCGCCGACAACGACACCGAGCTGACCGGCATGGGCGTGACCAGGTCGGCCGAGAGCGCGCACCTGAACCTGATCTACCAGGCCACCCCGCACCTGCGCTTCGGCATGGAGTACATCCACGCCAGGCGCGAAATCGAATCGGGTGCCTCGGGCAACATGAACCGACTGCAGTTCTCGACTGTTCTTGGATTCTGAGCGCGATCCTCGTTGATGGATTGGCCCGGCAAGCTGTTGGCTTGCCGGGCCGATCACAGTTCCTGAGCCGGTCACCGGCTCGCTATCGGAGGGAGGCTGAGTGCCCTGCCGAAAGGGCGGGTTTTAGCATCCGGCAGGGCACACCGCGGCCGGGGTTATCGCGGCACCGATTTGCACGATGTCGCTGCACGCTGCCACGGCCCCATGGCCGAACCCGTCAGAATTGAGCCCTTTGTGAGAACTTCCTGAGGCTTTTCATAGAACTCCCCTTTCTTCTGTCGCCAAGCTGTTGACCGTGAACCGGGCGACCGCCCGAGCCCGCAGCTCGGATTTCGTCTTGCCCGGCAATGCAGGTGATTGACAGACGGGGAGTTGACATGAGAGCGCTGGTTTTGACGATATTTTTTTCGGCCGCCATGCTGGGCTGGGCCGCATCCGGACAGGCCGCCACCATCGAGGTGAACACAAGCGAGGATGTGGTGGCCAGTGATGGCTTGTGCAGCCTGCGCGAGGCGATCATCAATGCACGCAATGGGAATCAGAGCGGTTCGGTCGATTGCGCGGCCGGCTCGGTTGGCAGCAACACGATCGTGTTTCACCGATCGCTGGCCAATGCCACTATCACCCTGAACGGGACGGCCCTGCATGGCGCGGTCGGGGAGATGATTATCCAGGGCCCGGTTTCCGGAAATGCCGGCGGCCTCACTTTGAATGCCAACCTGGACTCGAGAATCATGAGTTCGAGCGGCAGCGGCATGGATGCAACCCTGACGATCCTGCGTGACCTGACGCTGACCCAAGGGCGCATTGAAGGTCCGAATAGAGGGGGTGCCATTTTCGTTGCCAACGCTTCATTGCGGCTGGAGAACGTGATTGTCCAGAACAGCCTGGCGACGGGCACCCACAGTCTTGGCGGGGGGCTTTACGGGGCAAACGCCCGCATTGAACTGATCGACAGCCTGATTTCAGACAATGTTTCCGAGGCCGCCAATGGCCATGGCGGCGGGATAACGATCGAATCCGGCGAGCTCCAGCTTCTGCGCAGCCAGATCCTGGATAACCGCACCCTTGGCCAGGGCGCGCATGGCGGCGGCATCTGGGCTGGCCCTGCCCAGGGTTCAGCGGAAGGCAGCGCTGTCCATATCGTCGATTCGGTCATCGCGGGCAACTCGACCCAGGGGTCATCGACTCACGGCGGAGGAGTCTTTTCGGACCTCGGCTCGGTGCACATCGAAAACAGCACCATCTTCGGCAACTCCACCATCACCCAGGCCGGCGGTGTCCGGGTCTCGAACGGCAATCTGAGCCTGATCAACTCCACCGTATCGGGCAATAGTGGCGGCACCACAGGTGGTGTCCGTGTCATGCATGGCAGCGGCACGCTTTTGCACAGCACGGTGGCGTTCAACCACGCGCCCCCCAGCTATGGCCGTGATATCAGTTTGTTCGGGTCGACAAGCCTGCCTGCATCCCTGGACCTGGTCAACTCGCTGGTGGTGCAGGCCGACTCCGGCGCACTCACCTGTTTGATCGGCTCGCACAGCTCGATCGCCAGCCTCAACAGCCTCAGTACCCATGCAAGCTGCACCGGTGTGGCCACGGCACCGGAATCCATCCATCTGGGCCCACTGGCCAACAATGGTGGCCGTACGCTTACCCATGCCCTTTGGCCCGCCAGCGTGGCGATTGATGCCGGTGGTGACTGTCAGGATGATTTTCAGATCAGCGAGGATCAACGCGGCGAGCCGCGTCCCGGCGGCATCTCGAGTGCCTGCGATCTGGGTGCGTACGAGGTCCAGGGCCCGCCGCCGACAGCCGATCTGCAAATCGTCAAGTCGGTCAGTCCGGCAGCGGCCGAAGTAGGCGACATCGTGACCTTCACACTGACGGCGACCAATCTGGGGCCGGACCAGGCCCGGGGGGTGTTTGTAATCGATCAGTTGCCGTCCGGCTATACCTTTGTCTCGGCCACTCCACAGATTGGCAGCTTCGATGAAGCCACGGGATTATGGGAGATCGGCCGCATGAGCGCCTCTTTCAGTCGAACCCTGATCATCGAGGCCATGGCAACCGGCATCAACGACTATGTCAACACTGCCACCATCCAGGGCGAGCGTTTTGATCCCGACCTGTCGAACAACAGTGATCAGGCAACCCCGGCGATTACACCGCATCAGGTGGATCTGGAGATCCTCAAGATGGTTGATCCCCTGGAGTCGGCGATTGATGAAATCGTCACCTTCACCCTGACGGCCGGCAATCGTGGACCTGATCCGGCCACTGGCGTGATCGTTGTCGATCAACTGCCATCGGGTTTCGCATTCGTCTCGGCCAGTAGTGATGTCGGTGCCTATGATCCATCCAGCGGCCAGTGGCTCATTGGTGAACTTGCCTTTGGCCAGCAGGAACAATTGCAGATCGAGGCGCGGGTGCTTGGGTTTACCGATTACCTGAATGTTGCCACCATCAGCGGCGACCAGGATGACCCTGAACCGAGCAACAACAGCGCCTCTGCCGAGCCGTATATCCCACCGCCGCCGGAAGCGATCATCGTCAACACCCTGCTCGACGTGGTCGCCGAGGACGGTCTGTGCAGCCTGCGTGAGGCCATCATCAATGCCCAGAGCCTGGGCCAGCCCGAGTTAAGCGATTGCGCGTTTGCCCGGACGGTTCGCTTTGACGAGAGCCTGATCGGCGGCACCATTGAGTTGAATGGCAGTCCACTTCCGACCGTGGTCGAGGAACTGCATCTGGAGGGTCCGGTGCCGGGCGATCCCGGCGGATTGACCATTGACGCCCGAGGCCTGTCGCGGATCTTCGACATGAACAACTCCGCCGATTTCAGCATTCGTGACATGACGCTGACCGGTGGCCGCACCACGGCAGCAGCCGCCCATGGTGGCGCCATACGAATGACGGATAACACCCACGCTGTCCTGGAAAGGGTTCGACTGGAAGGAAATGTGGTCGAGAATGCTTCAGGCGGCGCGATCTATTCCCATGACTCCGTGCTGATCATTTCGGACTCGGAGTTCATCGGCAATCAGGTGCTTTCGGCCACCGGAAGTGGCGGCGCCATCGATGCGCATCTGCGCGAAATCTCCCTGCTCGGCTCCACCCTGGCTGAAAACATCTCGGCCGGCAATGGCGGCGGCATCAATCTCAACCGCAGCGAGCTGAACATGGTCAACTCAACCCTGTCCGGCAACTCGGCTGGCGGCAGTGGCGGTGCGATCAATGTGGATCGCTCGACAGCCACCCTGATCCACACCACCATGGCGTTCAACGAAGCTTCCAGCGGCGGCAGCGGCATTTACGGACTGGCGACCGCCGACGACCCGGTCGAGTTGTCGCTTCTCAATTCGCTCATCGTGAACAATGCCTGCAATTTCACCGGTGGCGCCCATGTCACCGTGACGGTGTCTGGGACCCAGAGCACCCATTCCGGCTGCCTGCTGGGGTCTGGTGTTCAAGTCACGCCTGCCGGGATGATTCGACTGTTGCCCCTGGGCAGATACGGTGGCGTGACATTGACTCACGGACTGGATACCGGCAGCAGCGCCATCGACTACGTCCGCTTCTGCCAGAGCGAATATGGCATCGAACAGGATCAGCGTGGCGCACCCCGGCCGGGTGGAAGCTCCATGGTTTGCGATGTCGGCGCTTTCGAGTTCAACCCCGGAGACGGCGATACGATCTTCGGTAGCCGGTTTGATGGAGCATTGAAATGATCCGCTTCCTGTGCATTCTGCTGATTCTTGTTTCCACTTGTGCCTGGTCCCAGCAACCGTTCATCACCTACTGGAAAACCGATAACCCCGGCCCGTCCGAAGACAACCAGATCACCTTGCCGATAGATGTCGGCTCGCCCAATTACGACTTCGTTGTCCAGTGGGGTGACGGCACCGTACGTCACTGGAAGAGTGGTGACCCGCTGAGCTGGCTGACCCACACCTATCCGGCGCCGGGCAACTACACGGTCACCATCCACGGAAGTTTTCCAAGGCTATTCCACCCGACAGGTCGCGAATACCTTCCCGATGGCCTCTCAAGGGATCCAGAGAAACTGCTCAGGGTCATGCAGTGGGGAGACACCAATTGGAGCAGTATGCGCAACGCCTTTGACCATGTAAGAAACCTGGAGATCAACGCGTCCGACGTCCCTGATCTCAGCAACGTGAGCAGCATGCGCAGAATGTTCGCTGGCGCCAGCTCAGTGAACAGTAACCTGAATCACTGGAACGTCAGCAATGTAACCGACATGAGTCAAATGTTTGCTGGTGCAAGTCAGTTCAATGGCGACATCAGCTCCTGGAATGTGCGCAGTGTGACTGACATGGCGGAAATGTTTGCCGGGGCGACAGCCTTCAACAGGGACATCAGCGCCTGGAGTGTCAGCAAGGTGACGAACATGTCCGGAATGTTCAGGCGGGCATCAAGCTTCAACATCAATATCGGTGGCTGGCATGTGGGCAATGTGACGGACATGAGCGAGATGTTCAAGGAGGCACAGGCCTTTAATCGCAATCTGAGCGCCTGGGACGTCCGGAAAGTGACCAGCATGAAAGGCATGTTCGAAAACGTCGGCAGCAGCTTCAATCCGAATGTCGCCGGCTGGAATGTCTCCAATGTCATCAACATGGAGCGCATGTTCAACAACGATGCCCGCGCCAGCGCCTTCAATCGCAACCTGGGCAACTGGAACATCGGCAAGGTGGAAACCATGAAGGAGATGCTCGACTTCACGGCCCTGTCGGTCGAAAACTACGATGCCACGCTGCAGGGGTGGGCGGCGCAGAGCCCCAACCTGCAGGACAACGTGGAAGTCGGTGTTCAGGGCCTGGAATACTGCCAGTCAAGCACCGCTCGCCAGTTCCTCATCGACGTGCACGGCTGGAATTTCGTCGGCGACCAGCGAGCCTCGGATTGTCCCGGACCATTCGTTACCCGATGGAAGACCGATAACCCCGGCCCGTCCGCCAACAATCAGATTACCATCCCCATCCACCCCGATGAGCATTACGATTTTCATATCTACTGGGGCGATGGCAACAGCACTAGCTGGAAAAGCGGTGACCACCCGTCGCTGCTGACCCACACATACAGCCAGCCCGGCACCTATTTCGTCCACATCAGCGGCACATTCCCACGTATTCATTTCAATTTTGCCGGTGACCGACAGAAGATCCTCACCGTCATGGATTGGGGTGATATCGAGTGGAGCTCGATGGAACACGCCTTTGCCGGGGCCGTCAATCTTCATGTTTTCCATGCGGCCGGCGCTCCCGATCTCAGCCAGGTAACCTCGACCCGCTCCATGTTCGATACCGCAAGCAGCGTGAATGCGAACCTGAATCACTGGGATGTTTCGAACGTTACAGTCATGGCCAACATGTTCAAGGACGCTCATGCGTTCAACGGCACCATCGCCGCCTGGGATGTCCGGAACGTGGTCGACATGAGCGGCATGTTCCGGCAGGCCTTTTCATTCAACGCCGATATCAGGATCTGGAATACCGGCAATGTCGAGACCATGCGCGGCATGTTTCGCGGCGCCGAAGTCTTCAATCAGGACATTGGCCACTGGAACGTCGGCAAGGTCAACGACATGGGCGACATGTTGCTCGGTGCCTCGGCGTTCAATCGCAACCTTGGGAACTGGGACATCCGCGAGGTAGTCGACATGTCCGAGATGCTGCGCGGATCGGGCCTGAGTACGGCCAATTACGATGCCACCCTGACCGGCTGGGCCTCCGGCGGCTCCGCGCCATCGCTCATCCCGCTCGGCGCCGAAGGACTGGTTTACTGCAATGCCGCCGATGCCAGGCAGGCGCTGATCGATACCAAATGGTGGGAAATTACCGGCGACAGCTTCTGCAACCCGGTGGATCTCGATCCACCCGTACTACTGACACCGGACGACCTGTCCGACAGTGAAATCATCCCGGTCACCCTGACCTGGCAGGCAGTGGAATCAGCCGGACAGTACCAGGTGCAAGTCACTGAAGCCATGAGTTGGTTCGACGTCCCGGTACTGGACGCGATGATCAGTCAGACCAGTATTCCGGTATCGGATCTGCAGATCGACACATGGTACATCTGGCGCGTTCGCGCACGCTCCGAAGCCGGCCAGTACGGCGACTGGAGCGACATCTGGTACTTCAATGCCAACGCAGTGGACGATCATGAGCCAGGTGACAGCATATTCAGCGACCGCATGGAATTGCATGCTGAACCCTGAGCGTACCTTACGCTGGATGCTTTCCGACGGCTTCTGATGATTCTGGGAATTTGAAAGAGGATGGAAGTCGGGAGGCGGGAGACGGAGGACGATGCGTCGTTCCCCTCTCTCGGCTTCCGACTTCCGGTCTGCCTGGGCCTGATCCAGATCAAACTCCGGCCTTATTCGGCTGGCTAGAATCCTCGCAGTTCTGTCAGTGAGGAATTCACATGTCCAGATCTGATCAAACCGCCGACATCGTCATTGTGGGCGCCGGACCGGCCGGGCTCAGCCTGGCCTGCGCGCTGGCTGGCAGCGGGCTCGATGTGGTCGTGGTCGACCCGGCCAGCGAGGCCGATCTGGCCGCACGGGTATAGGAACTATAACCGCCCTTTTTCGCCAATTCCAGCGGTATCCGGTGCCGTGTCAGCTTGACCTTTGACACCGATTGCAACACGCAGCCGGCCGGATCCCGGATCAGGTCCGGGACAGGCTTCACCCGATTTCGCCCTGCCTTCGCCAATCGGACGGAAAACGATCCCGATTTGCCCGGCCTGGAGCCGGAGCTGGACGAGCGATGCCGGACCGCGCTCGGGCGCAGCGTGATCTGAAGTCGGTTTTCTACAGTTCAGTGAGGCAAGCCGATACGCGGGACCGGCGGCGCGCGGCTTTCTGCCCACAGGCCGGGAAGATCCTTGCTGGCCAAGTGATTCAGTATCCGCTTGATCACCGGCGGGTCTTCGATACACGCGATGACCTTGACCGAGCCGCCGCACTTCGGGCAGGTCTCGA